>JBGTDB010000466.1:0-6457 GCA_041748515.1 Phycisphaerae bacterium | reverse complement strand
CGATGGCGGCGCGCCGTCCGATGCGACCCTCAAAGATACAGCGCTCGAAGCCTGATCGAAAGAAACCGGGGACAACGTACCTCCCGGAACGGTTGCTCGAATCTCGGTTTGGTCTCGAGTCTGAAGCAATGCAGGCGACACAGCCAAAATGGCTCCGGGCTTCTCAGAATCCGGAGGGACTGACGCAGCGAGGAACTCCTGCCGAGCGGCCCGCTGTGCCGGAGTGGCCCAGGGCCGAAACAGAAAGTGGGCGTCGGCGTCCTGGCCACCGCCGCTTTCCGTGTTCAATTGCATGTTGTATGAGGAATTGGTGCATACGACTACCCATTGACCGCCCGCGTAATAGTTGCGAAGTGTCCACGGCAGCAGTACGACCACGCCGCCCAGTGCGAGCAAAGCCGCCTTTCGCAAGCGCACCGCCAATACCTCTGGGCAAACTGCCGGTAGGAGCGTCACGGCCGTAAACAGCGGCAAAAACGCCAACATGGCGCCGCGCGAAAGTGCCGAGAACGCAAAGGCTGCACCGGCCATGAACAGGATGACGTCGGGTGCGAGCACAAGACCCCGCCCTCCTGCGTCACAGTCCGACTCGGTTACGGAAGCGAGTGCTTTGGCGCCGATTGGAGCCTTCTGTTTCCTGGGACTAATTGCATTGCAATGGACACAGGGCGACCGATCGGAAGGATTTGGCAGGGCGGTCGGCACCGATTGCACCGAGTCCTTTGACGCACTGGTCGGATTCCGTAGCGAGTAAACCGACGTCGCCACCAGGTATGCCAGCAACCCAAGCTGCGCAAAGAGCGTCGCGGGTACTTCAGAAGTTACGAAGACGCCGCGAACAACTGCAAGTGGGTAGAGAGCGCAAGCCAACGACGCCCAGAAGGCGATTCGTAAATCAAAAAGCCGGCGGCATAGCACAAAGAAAACAATAATGCTAATGCAGTCCAACCCGATCCACAGCAGCCGTGCAGCCGCTACGTTATAACCGGTAATGCCGAAGAGTGCGGCGGTGATCCAACCTGTGACCGGTGGCCAAAATACGTGTTGCTGCCCGTGGGCAACCAGATCCCAGGCGTCGGCAAGCTGCGCCCGCTCGTCGCCCCATGGTGCGTGCCGACCAGCGAGGCTCCAAACTGAAAGCCGAATGGCCAGAGCGACCGCTGTGCAAAGAAGAACTGCCCGAGTAGCAGTTTTCGTCCCGCGCCGCGACCCAAGCAGAGTATTAACTTCGATGGCTCTCGCGCACATGACCCCCTGCTCACCCCCCTAATGGCGCGAATTTTATCCGAAATCACTTGATTTGCAAACGTCGCCACCGCAGCTCAGCTTATCAACGAGACACGGCATGGTCTGATAATTATGAGACTTATCTTCGGGTAATGACAGGGCTTTCATCTGCAAAGTGCGACACGTATGGATTGATACGACAGTAAAATGACTCGACCGGCCGGCTCTGCCTGGGTATCGCGGCGCATCGGCGTCACGCAATGTCCGCGCTAATTCATCGACTATGCAATGCAGGGCTCGATTGTCATTCAGTGCGTTCAACTTGCCAGGAGCTTTCTGCCTGCCCCTTGCCGGTGCTGACCGACCCTATTCCCACTCGTGACTGCTGCGCAGGTCGCTGGGTTCCCAATGCTGACGCGCACAGGCGCGATCGGGGTTCTGTCGATCATTCTCATTTCACCCTCCCGCGAATTCACAGCCCCGGTCCGACCGGATTGCGAAAGGGCAAGGATATCCGGATGGATCACTCGGCATTCCTTGCAGTCTGCAACGCAAATGATGAACGGACGGGGCGGGTTTGATACATCTCGCGCAGGGCGGGCTCGACACGTCATGCCGCACTACATTAGATTCAATTCGGAGGCTACCCGCGATTAAGATTGCAATCGCGGCTTGGCGCGATAGATGGATGCGACCAACTCATCCGATCTGAACCTCTAATATGTGTTGATCGAATTATTCCGCGCGCCAGACCGTACCGTCGGGGCGGTCTTCCAGTGTGATCTTTTGTTCGGTCAGCAGGGTGCGGATCAGGTCGGCGGTCTCGAAGTCCTTCTTCTTGCGGAGATGCTGGCGGATCTTGATGAGCACCTGCATCGCGCGATCCGCGAGGTCGTTATCGCCGGCGGACCGCTTCTGCTGTGGCTCGATGAACAGGCCGATGAGCCGTCCCAATGCGATCAGACCGACGGTTGCCCGCAAGGCATCCAGGGACCTCTCGCTTGGCGATTGCGGATTGGCATCGGCTTCAAGCTTGTTGTGCTCGATAAAGCGATTAATCACCGCGGCAAAATCGAACAAGGTCGCGATGGCGCCGGCGGTGTTGAAGTCATCGTCCATGGCCTCGACAAATCGCCCGATGGCCTCTTCGATGGACGATCTGAGATCCGAAGACTTGAGAATCGAGTAATGCGATTTCAATCCTGTAAGGCGATCGCCCGGTTCAGCGCCCTTACGGTCGCAGTTCGACGCCGAATCGCGGCTGAAACCAACTTCATGAAGCTCATCGGCGGCAAAGTACGGGCAGCCGGCCAGGCGGGCGACGCGCTCGAACAACCTGTAGAACGTGTCGAGGCCCTTTCGCTTGCTGTCAAATTCCTCCGGCGTGTATTCGATGGGGCGACGATAATGCGTGCTGAGAACGAAGAATCGCACCAGCTCGCCGGGATACTCCGCGAGCAGATTGTGAAGGGTCATTTTGGCCAGGGCCGCCTGCATCTCCGGCGAGGCGTCGGACTTGGAAATCTTCTTGGTATTTACCCGCGTCAGGCCGTGGTGCATCCAATACCTGGCGAAGGTCTTGCCGCTGGCGCACTCTGACTGAGCGACTTCGTTCTCGTGATGGGGAAAAATCAGGTCCAGCCCGCCGCCGTGAATGTCGAAAGTCTCGCCCAGATAGCGCGAGGCCATCGCCGAGCACTCGATGTGCCAACCCGGCCGGCCTGGGCCCCACGGCGAATCAAACTTCACGTCGGACGGTTCGTCCGGCTTGGCCGCCTTCCATAGCGCGAAGTCGCCGGGGTTGCGTTTTTCGCCGCTCTTGAGGTCGCGCTGCCCGGACTGTTCCTCAACCCTGCGGTTGGACAGCTTGCCATAGTCGGCATCCGCGGTCACGTCGAAATACACGTCGCCGCCGGAGACATAGGCGCAGTTGCGATCGATCAGTTTCCCAGTGATATCGATAATCTCTCGAATATGCTCCGAGGCCTTGGGCATGATGTCGATGCCATCGACGTGCAGAATCGACATGGCCTTGAGGTAATCCCCGGTGATTCGCTTGGCCAGCTCCATCGTCGTCGTGTTCTGCCTGGCCGCCTCGTCGATGAGCTTGTCATCAACGTCGGTGATGTTCACCACCCAAGTCACGTCGAAACCGCGGAAACAGAGGTATCGCTTGATGGCATCGAAGATGATCGGCCCGACCGCGTGGCCAATGTGGCTGGGTTTGTACACCGTCGGTCCGCAAAGATAGATGCCCACCTTGCCCGGTGTGACCGGCTCGAACGGTTCTTTTTTGCGCGTCAGAGAGTTGTAAACGACGAGTGGCATTAAGAATCCTCGGAGTAATCTGTTAGGCCGGCGTAATGTGCCTGACTCTGGTCCGCCCGGGCCGTAGCCCTCGGTTCACTTTGGGTCTCGGGTGAGCATCGCGATCGCCGTGCAGGCAATGGCCTGACCATGCCCGACCGGCCCCAGCCCTTCATTTGTCTTTGCCTTTACACTGACGTTACGTTTGTCGCAATTCAACATGCCCGCAACGGACTCGGCCATCGCCTGTTTGTAAGGGGACATTTTCGGGGCCTCGGCGTGGATGATCACGTCGACATTTTCGACTCGATACCCGGCCTCCGATATCTTCTCGACAGCCGTCTGGACCAAAATTCGGCTGTCCGCATCTTTGTAGACAGGGTCCGTATCGGGAAAAAGGTCGCCAATATCCGGCAATCCGGCCGCTCCGAGGATTGCGTCGATAACCGCGTGCAGGACTACGTCGGCGTCGGTGTGTCCGAGCAGGCCGACCGGATGGTCGATCGGCAGGCCGCCCAGCACCAGTTTTCGCCCTTCGACCAGGCGGTGCATGTCAAAGCCGATTCCAATCCTTGCCACCCGCTTTCTCCCCGGATTAAAGGTCCAGTAACGAAGTTCGGAAGGCATGGGGCCGTCCGATTTTCCAAACCGGATACGGTAGGAAGTTGTAGTGCGGGTTTCAAGCGCAAATCGCCGAAGAACCGATTTGGGCCGATAGTATCGGAATAGCCCCCGCCCCGCGGCGGCTTGCCTTCACACTCGGCTATAGGAATACTTTGGCTTGTGCGTAAGCTTGTCCGTTTCGTCGCGTAATGGCGGGGCAGCATCTTCTTAGGCCCTTGGCTTGTCCATAGGAGTAAACTGTGCAGAATCGACCAGGATTTCGGATTGGAATGACATCGGCCGGCATGGGTTTGATGTCAATTTTCATGCTCTTTCAATGCGGTTGTCCTCCCACGCCGCCGCCCTCTAACAATTTTGACGTTACGGTGACGGTGGTTGGTCAGGGCACGGTCACCAAGTCGGGGACCAGCCCGATGATCACGTTGACGGCCGTTGCGTCCAACGGGTGGCGCTTCGACGGCTGGTCACGAAACGACGTTCCCAACGAGCCTCAGATCACGGTTGACGCACGCAATGTTACATCGATCACGGCGACGTTCGTTTTCGATCCGCTGGCGCTTGATTCGGATGGCGACGGCGTGCCCGATACGGCGGATCAATGTCCGGCCACTCCCGCCGGCGCAGCGGTGGATGATCGAGGCTGCGCGGCCGGCTCGGAGCCGGATTCGGACGGCGATGGCGTCCCTGATGATGTTGATGATTGTCCCAACACGCCTTCAACGGTCCAGGTCAATGCCCAGGGCTGTCCGATTGGAGACCCCAACGCGGAGGACACCGACGGCGACGGCGTGGGCGATGATATCGACCAGTGCCCGAATACGCCGCCTGGGGCTTCGGTAGATGCCAACGGCTGTGCGGCCAACGAGCGTGACACCGACGGCGACGGCGTGGTCGATAGCATTGATCAGTGCCCGAATACCTCGCCCCGGGTTGAAGTCGATGCCGTCGGTTGCCCGCTTGATCCCACCGGCAATGGCGGTGGGGCGGTTTGCGGCAACGGTGTTCGCGAAGGCAACGAAGAGTGCGACGACGGAAACACTGTGGGAGGCGACGGGTGCAGCCCGACCTGCAAGATCGAAATTCCGACCGGGCTTACAAATAATTCCTGCGCTTCGCCAATTGCGGTAACTGACGGAGAAACCGAGACATCCAATGTCGGCGCCACAACTGACGGTCCGAACGAACCGCTGCTTTGCGACTTCTTCGGCCGCACCCAGGTCGAATCGGACGTATGGTATTGCTACACGGCGACATGTACCGGCCAGGCGATCATGACCATGTGCGGAAGCAGCTACGACACCAAGATGGCCGTGTACAGTGGCTGCGGGTGTCCCTCCGGCATGAACTCCGCAATTGCGTGCAGCGACGACGATTGCGGATCCGGCGTCGAGAACGTCCAATCGCGGGTCACGGTAAACGTGGTCAGCGGCCAGCAATACATGATCCGCGTCGGCGGCTTCATCGGCGAGCAGGGCGAAGGGCGACTTAACATCCAGTGCGGCCAGGGCGATGTGTGCGCTACCGCTTCCGGTGATTGCCTCGTGGCATCGCTGACAGGGTCGCCCGGGTGCGGAGATGAAGCCTGTTGCAACGCGGTCTGCGTGGTGGACCAGTTCTGCTGCGACGTTGAATGGGACGGCTTCTGCGCCAGCGAGGCTGAGGGGTTCTGCGACGGCAGCTTCAGTTCATGCTCGGCGACCGCCGGAAGCTGCTCAACCGGAAAGACGACGCCCGGTTGCAGCAACGTGGACTGTTGTAACACGGTGTGCCAGCGTGACCCGTTCTGCTGCATTGACCGATGGGATGATAACTGCGTCAGCGAAGCCAATGCGTTCTGTGCTCTGACTTGTGACAGTCGCGCGGGAAGTTGCTTCACGGTTCACGGTACGCCGGGATGCAACAGCGTGTTGTGCTGCCAGCAGATTTGCCCCGACGACCCGTTCTGCTGCGACACGGAATGGGACACCGAGTGCGTTCAATCTGCATTGCAGCTCTGCCAATAGGCAAAGCCGGCATTCGTACGACCCAATCCGAATCGAAAACCGCGGCGTCTCGGAATCAATCCGGGACGCCGCTTGCTTTTCGGGGTGCGGCGCGTACCGTCGGGTGCATGCCCGGCGACGGAAAGCGAAGCGTTCTTTTCATCTGCACGGGGAATTCGTGTCGGTCGCAAATGGCCGAGGCGCTCCTGACTCATATAGGCGGGGACCGTTTCGTCGCCCACAGCGCCGGCTCGCACCCGGCCGGATACGTTCATCCGCTGGCGGTCGCGGCGCTCAAACATATCGGATGCCCCGTC
>JBGTDB010000465.1:0-5636 GCA_041748515.1 Phycisphaerae bacterium | reverse complement strand
CCACAGCCTCGACTCGTCTCATCACTCGGCGAAATCGCGTCTGTCTCGCGCGAATGCCAGGTTACTCTCCAATGCGAAGACCCGCGCGTCACGGCCGAGTGGGAGCGGCTCCGCGCCTGCTTGCCGAAGCGTGACTCCGGCGGGCGCGGTGGGATAGGCCGGGTCTGGATTGGCGATCAGCGGAGCGGTTGTGGCGCGGGATTTCGGCAGGATGCCGGCGCGAAACTTCATCCGCAGGGCTATCGGTTGAGGATCGGATGCGACGAGATTGAGCTTCTCGGCGGATCGGCTGCGGGGTGCTACTACGGACTACAAACGCTTCGGCAGTTGCTCGGTCCACCCGCCGTGAACGGCGCGGCTCGGGATATTCCGCCCGCCATGAATGACGGGGCTCGGGGTATTCCGCCCGTCATGAATGACGGGGCTCGGGCTGGTCCGCGCGCCGGCGCGTTGCCCGTTTGCCTGATCGAAGACGAGCCGGATTTTGCCACGCGGGGATTGTTGCATGACGTGACCCGCGGCAAGTCGCCAAAGCTCGATACGCTCAAGCTGCTCGCCAACCGGCTGGCGGCCATGAAGGTCAATCAGCTTCAGCTCTACATTGAGCATGCTTTCGTTTTTTCGTTTGACCGCGACATTTGCGGCCCGGACGAAGGATTGACGCCCGACGAGATTCGGGATCTTGACACCTACTGCCGTGAGCGATTCATCGACCTCGTTCCGGCCGTGGCCACCCTGGGACACATGGGGCGGATTTTGTCCATGCCCGCGTATCGGAACCTGGCCGAAATCGAGGGCACCCGGCCCTGGGAGCGAATGAATTGGTTGGAGCGGATGCGCGGCTTCACGCTGGACGTGCTCAATCCCGAGTCGCGCGATCTGGTTTCGCGAATCTGGTCGGACATCCTTGATGCCTTCTCCTCCCCGATCGTGAACATCTGCGGCGATGAGCCCTGGGATCTTGGCCGCGGCAAGAATGCCGATCGGCTGGACACTCAGAACCGCGGCGAAGCCTACGTCGATCACATCCGTTTCACGCACGACCTCTGCGCCGCACGTGATCGACGCACGCAACTGTGGGGCGATGTGGTGCGGAATTATCCACACCTGCTTTCGCGCCTTCCACCGGACCTGGCCGTCTTGCATTGGGGCTACGACGATAAGGCGGACTATGCCGGGACCGGACTGTTCGTCAAGGCGGGACTCGAGACGATTGTCTGTCCCGGCACGTCGGGGTGGAAGCGGATCATCAACGCGATGGATGCGGCCGAGCGGAATATTACGTCGTTCGCGAAGAGTGGAAAGCAATTCGGCGCGTCCGGATTGCTCAACACCGACTGGGGCGATTTCGGGCATTTCAACTCGCTTGCCTGTTCATGGCATGGGATCGCCCTCGGTGCGGCCGTGGCCTGGAATACGTCCGAGCCTGGCGGGGCGGACTTCGATCGGCGATTTGCAGCGATCCTGTTCGGATCGTGGTCAGACCAGGATCACGGCGAGGCGGCGTACGAATGGGTCACGCAACTCAGGCGGGCTTCGGCCATCGGCGAGGCGTGCGAGACCTGGCCGGCGCTTCTCCGATGCCATGAAGATCCTGTCGACCCGTCGGCGAAATTGTCGGGCTCGGAAATTGAATCCGCCTGCGAAGCGGCGGAGCGAGCCCGCGCCGCCTTTTGCGCAATGGCTCCGGCGGACGAATTTATTCGTGATGATTTGCGAGAACTATCCCTCGCGTGCGATTTCACTGAGATCATGGCTCGGCGCATTCATCCGGGATCGGCCGGCGTTGGGCGCGTCAATTCCGCACTGGGTCCGGACCCTTCGTGGATCGGCCGTTTGGCGGATGCGACCGACCGTTTCGCCGCCGCGTGGCTGGCTCGGAACAAGCCGATGCGCCATTGCGACATCACGGAGAAACTGGACGCAATTCGCCAGGGGCCGCAGGCGGGTCGCGGCCTCAAATCAACCGCGGCGTACGTCTCTCCCGAATAGCATTCGCCCCGTATAGGCCTTCCTTGACCGCGTTCCGTCCGCGCCGTAGCTTGGGTTGCAAATCTCGGTTTTCCGGGTAGATGGCCACTCATTGATGGAGTTCAAGATATGCCAGTTCGCGTTGGAATTAACGGTTTCGGCAGGATCGGCCGGCTAGTTTTCCGGGCCATGGCCCAGCGACCGATCGAATTTGAGATCGTGGCCATTAACGACCTGAGCGAGCCGATCGCACTGCGGCATCTGCTGAAGTACGACTCGGTTCACGGCCGGTTTCCCGGTTCGGTCGAGGTTCAGGACAAATCGCTGATCGTGGGAGGCCACGACGTGAAAGTGCTCAGCGAAAGGTCGCCGGCGAATCTTCCGTGGGGCAAGCTCGGCGTGGACGTGGTGGTCGAATCGACCGGCGTTTTCACCAAGCGGCAAAGCGAGAAGGGCGGTTACGGCGATCACATCACGGCCGGGGCCAAGCGCGTGGTGCTCAGCGCGCCGGCCTCCGACGAGCCGGACCTGACGGTGGTGCTGGGCGTTAACGACGAAAAGCTCGCGTCGAGCCACAAGTGCATCTCCAACGCAAGCTGTACGACGAATTGTCTCGCCCCGATGGCGAAGATTCTGAACGATACTTTCGGCATCAAGGAAGGGCTGATGACGACGGTTCATGCCTACACCAACGATCAGAACGTCGGCGATCTCGTCCACAAGGATCCACGTCGCGCCCGGGCCGCCGCGGTGAACATTATTCCGACGACCACAGGCGCCGCTCGCGCCGTCGGCAAGGTCATTCCCGAACTGAACGGAAAACTGAATGGATTCGCCCTGCGCGTTCCTGTTGTGAACGGTTCAATAGTGGATTTGGTGGTGATGTTGAAGCGCTCGGTAAAGGCCGCGGAAGTCAACGCCGCGCTGAAGCAGGCTGCCGAAGGAAAGCTCAAGGGCATTCTTGCGTACAGTGAGGATCCGCTGGTCAGCACCGACATCATCGGCGACGCCCATAGTTCCATCATCGACGGCCAGAGCACTATGACCATGCCGGCCGACGGCGGTGAAATGGTCAAGGTGGTCTCCTGGTACGACAACGAATGGGGCTACGCCAGCCGCACGGCCGACCTGGTCGCACGAATGGCGACATTGTGAATAGGGAATGAGTGCAATAATGAGACTTGACGAGTTGCGATCGCACCTTCAAAAGCACCCGTTTGTTCCGATCCGGGTTTTCATTTCAGACGGATCTCATTATGACGTACGGGACCGCGATTTCATGCTACTGAGCCGGTCGGAAGTCGTCATTGGGCTGGACCCGGGCGGGGACAATTTTCCGGAACGAAACGCATACGTTGATCCGGTCCATATCACGCGCATCGAACCAATTAACGGAGAGCGGGCACGAGAAGGGTAAATTTCACGCCCACTTTGAGTGACAACTGGGCGTTGTCGCCACGGGCCGTCGAATGTTAGACTCGTGATGAACAACGATCATCAGCTTAAACCTGCACTACGGGAAGCCCTGAAAAGGGATGCTGCGGAGCAGTCTGAGCATTCCGCTTTAGAGAGCCGGTGTTTCATACTCAAACGTGTCCGGTCCAGGCGCACAAGACTGTTTTGCGTCATAGCTGCGATGATCTTCTGGCTCTCGGCACTGCCGCTTTTGAACACCCACTCGCGAGTTGATCCGGCTGTCGCAATGATTGCTAATTCCCTGGGCTGGGGCTTTCTGGCGATTGGCTTCCTGTGCATTGCGTTCGCAAGCTATGCTGGCAGTGACATCCGTTTGGGTCGAGTGACCACGGTCCAGCGCCTGACGCAGCTTGATCGCAAGCATGCAGGTGCGCTGAAAATCCACCTAGATTAGTCCGCCATCGCCGCCGGATTCACAATGAAGAAAACCATCGACGACATCGACGTCCGTGGCAAGTGCGTGCTCCTGCGGCTTGATCTTAATGTCCCGCTTGATGAAGGGGGGGTTGCCGACGATACGCGCATTCGGGCGGCGCTGCCGACCATTCGTAAGCTGATCGACGGCGGCGGGCGGCTGATTCTGATGAGCCACCTCGGCCGTCCGGAGAGGCAACCCCCGGAGAACAATTCCGGCGCCCGCGGGAAATTCACGCTTGCGCCCGTTGCGAAGTTGCTGGGCGAAATCCTCGGAATGCCGGTCCGCTTTGTGGATGAATGTGTCGGCGAGAAGTCCAAACGCGCCGCGGCGGAACTCCGCGATGGCGACGTTCTCCTCCTTGAAAACCTCCGATTCCACGAGGCCGAGCAGATCAAGGACAAGAAGGCCGCCGAGGATCCGCAGCTCAAAGAGAAGAAGCTCGCCTTTGCACGCCGGCTTGCCGAGCTAGCCGACATCTATGTGAATGACGCCTTCGGCACATGCCATCGAGACAATGCCAGCATGTTGACCGTGCCGCAACTCATGTCGGGCAAGCCGAAAGTCATGGGATACCTCGTGCAGAAAGAGCTTCGCTTTCTCGGCCAGGCGCTCCGCGATCCCAAGCGGCCGTTCGTCTGCCTGCTCGGCGGCGCGAAGGTGTCGGACAAGCTCGGCGTGATCCGTGCCCTTCTTGGCAGATGCGACACCATCCTGATCGGTGGGGCGATGGCCTATACCTTTCTAGCGGCCGAGGGAATGCAGGTCGGCCGAAGCCTTGTTGAGCCGGATTTGTTCGAGACGGCCAGAAGTCTGCGAAATGAGGCGGGAGGGAATACGACCCCCCTCAATTCCTCCTTGGCAAGGGGGAAAGTGCTTCGGCTTCCGCTGGATTCCGTGGCTGCAAAGGAAATCAAGGCGGGAATCGACTGCGAAATCGTCGAAGGCCCGATTCCACCCGACCTGATGGGTCTGGACATCGGACCCCGGACCATTGCGGAGTATCGTGCTGTCCTCGGCCAAGCCCGCACAGTGATATGGAACGGCCCGATGGGCGTCTTTGAGACTCCACCGTTTGATCGAGGAACCGTCGCCATAGCCCAAGCCCTGGCCGAAGCGACGGACAACGGGGCGATGACGATAGTCGGCGGGGGGGACTCGGCGGCGGCCGTGCAGCAGGCCGGACTGGCCGAGCGGATATCTCATATCTCAACCGGTGGCGGGGCCTCGCTCGAATTCCTGGAAGGCAGGCCCTTCAAGCCTATCGAAGTTCTGGACGACGCCTGAGCCGCGCTTTAGCCCCTGCGATCTTTCCGTTATCGTAGCCGCCCAATGAACGCTACAACTCCGCAACGTGCGCCGTTTCGCCTGGCATCGCCAACCATCCGCATGGCCCCATCCGTGTTGTCGGCCGACTTCGGGCGGTTGGCCGCGGAAGTTGCGGCGATCGAGCGGGCCGGGGCTGAAATGCTGCACCTGGATGTTATGGACGGCCACTTTGTGCCCAACATCAGTTTCGGTGTTCCGGTGATTGCCTCGCTTCGAAAGCACACCGGGCTTTTTTTGGATACTCACTTAATGATCCAGGAGCCCAGGCGATACGCCGAGGCGTTCGCAAAGGCCGGGTGCGATCTGATTACTTTCCACATCGAAGTAACCGACGAGCCCGCGGCCGTGGTCGAACATATCCACGGGCTGGGAGTGGCGGCAGGGGTCTCGCTGAACCCAACGACGCCGGTCTCGGCGGTCGAGTCAGTACTAAATCGGGTGGAAT
>JBGTDB010000464.1:0-6459 GCA_041748515.1 Phycisphaerae bacterium | reverse complement strand
CCAATCCGGCGATCATGGCCCTGGCGGCCAAGATTCAGGAAATCGATCGAAAAGTGCTCGAACTGCGGCAGGTTCGCGGCATGACCGACCATCATCCGGACGTCGAGGAACAACTCTCCAAAAGGAAGTTCCTTGAATCGGAACTGGCCGACGCACGCCAGACGGCTGCCGAACAGGCAGCGTTCGAACCCGGACTGGATGGGGCCAACCCCGCCGATGACGATTCGACGCAGGCGCTGAAGTTCCCTTTGCTTTCGGGCGATGCCTTGCGAATGGGCCTCCAGACCGCCGCCCAGACGGGAAAGATCAGGGAAATCGACATTGCCCTTGAAACCAACAACCTGGCCATCGAGCAGCTTCGAACGGCCAAGTCGCAGGTCTACGACAAACAGGAAGAGTTCGCGGCCGTCCTGAGCGCGGTGCAAAAAGCGAAGCAGCGACAGGCGCAGGTCGAATCGACCCTGGCGAAGATCGAGCCGGTGATAAAGGCCGTCGAACAGAATCGGCTTCTTCATTTTTCCGAAGGAACCCCGGCGTTCGGCGGCACGATTCCGATTTCGCCAAAGGCTACAACCGTCGTGCTCATGGCGATTGCCGCGGGAATCGCGGTCGGCGTGCTGTTTGTCGTGCTGGCGGAGGTCCTCGACCATGTCTATCGAAGCTCCGGACAGGTGGCTCGAAGTCTTGGCCTGCCCCTGCTGGAAGCCATTGATGAGATTGTGACCGCCCACGATCGCCGAAAGCACTTTATTCTTCGTGCCGTCGTATCGCCAATCATCATTGCAGTTTGCCTGGGCACCGCGGGCCTGACGGGCGCAACGGCCTACCTCAGCCTCGCCCAGCCGTGGACCTACGATAAAGTGAGACACATTCCCGAATCGTTTCTCAAGATTTTCATTGATCCGCCACAAGCGGCAGGCGACACCCGCTTTAATCCGGCCGTGCCGGATGACAAAACGGCTTCCGACCAGCCGGACGTCTAACCGAAGCGGCCTGCTCAATGGCGATGTTCGAGCCCCAATTGAAGGTCTTCGCGGAAGAAGCCGCATTCTTGCGGCCGGCGGCGCCCGCCTTGAGCCGGCCGTCCCATCGCGGCGTCATGGATTCATCGTATGCCGCTGATCGCGATCAACGTCCGGAACTGCGGTTTCGGCTTGAGACTCGGGCCCGGGTCGTGGCCCGCGCCTGGCATCGCTACGGCCGTTCGGAGTCTCCGCGCGTGCTCGACATTGGCGCGGCCGAGGGCCGAACGCTTCAGGAAATTCACCGATTGTTAAAAGTTGGGGATTGTAGGGGCCTGGAGTTCGATCAGGGACTCATTGAAGCTGGCCGCTCGCTTGCTTCGTCAGTCAGGCTGATCCGCGGCGATGCCATGGCCATTCCGGATGACATCCACAAGAATTCAATAGATCTTGTCGCGATGATGGCGCTTCTCGAACACCTGCCAGACCCGAGGCAGGCAATGGCCGAGGCCGTTCGTGTACTTCGTCCTGGGGGAATCCTGGTGGCGTCATGCCCGAACCCATTCTGGGACCGCGTCGCGGGCCGATTGGGACTCGTCAAGGATCAACATCACGAACAGCGGATTGGCGTTCACAATCTGGCCGATCTTGTGCGGCAGGCTGGGCTCGAGCTGCTGGAGGCCCGGCGGTTCATGTGGGCGCCGATTGCCATTCTGCCCTACGCCCGAATTCCCGTACCGGTGTCATGGGGTTTGCTGATCGACTCGCTGATCGGCCGCATCCCGTTACTACGCCAACTTTGCGTCAATGGCTACGTCGTCGCCCGAAAGCCCGGATAGGCCTGACATCGCCGATTTTCTCACTCGAAGCCGCGGAATTAGAGCAGAGCAGCGGCGTTCGTTTTGCCCGTCGCCAATCACGAGCAACCTCTCCCAAAGCCTAGCACCATAACGCCCGATAAACACTGTTGTCGCGAATGTCGGAGTTTTTTATGCCAGCCGTCTGCGCCAAGTCAGTTGCAAGCGCTCTTTCCGCCGGGTGCGAGCTTCTTTGGAGCCTCACCTCCCGCGACGTACGCGTGCGCTATAAGCACTCGCTTCTGGGGATCGCGTGGGCGGTCCTCCTGCCGTTTTCGATGATGCTGGTGTTCACTTTCGTTTTCACTCGAGCCATCGACGCCCGTTCGATCCTGCCGGTGGACATGCCTTATGCACTGTACGCCTATATCGGGCTCGTACCCTGGACTTTCTTCGCCGCCGGCCTATCGGGGTGCGTGAATTCTCTGGTCGCCAATCGCAACCTCGTGACCAAGGTGTATTTTCCGCGCGAAGTGTTTCCGCTCTCCTGCGTTGCCGCGTCGTTCCTCGATTTCTGCATCGCCATGAGCGTCCTTGCCGGGCTGATGATCTACTTCGATCGAAGCGGCGCCTGGCGGGCGGCCATCCACCCGACGCTACTATTCGTGCCGATCATCATCACGGTACAGGTCGCCCTCACCATCGGGCTGGGCATGCTGGCCGCAATGGCCAATCTGTTCTATCGCGACGTGCGGCAAATCGTCACCGTCGGAATCCAGCTCTGGATGTTCGTTTCCGGCGTCGTCGTGCCGATTCCCGGTGACGGATCGCTCCTCGCCCGGTTAATCTCGCTCAACCCGATGGTCCCGATCATCGCGGCGTATCGAGATTGCATCGTCTACGGTCGGTTGCCTGAGGCCTTGCCCTTTCTCTACGCGACGCTTCTGTCGGTATTGATCCTGGTCATTGGGTGGATCTGGTTCCGCCGGGCATCCTATCGCTTCGCGGAGTGCATCTGATGTCCCACCCGGCCGTTGAATTCCTTCAGGTCTCAAAGCGCTTCCGGCTTGGCGAGAATCATGGATCGCTGCGCGACCTCGTGGTGGCCGGTGCGCGCCGAATCCTCGGTGGGGCACGCCGGGACGAAGAGGGCACATTCCTGGCCGTGGACAGCGTGGATTTCAGGGTCGGCAGTGGTGAGGCCGTGGGCATCATCGGTCCCAACGGTGCCGGCAAGAGTACAGTTTTGAAATTGCTTTCGCGGATTCTCCGGCCGGACAGCGGGGCCGTTCGGGTCCACGGACGCCTGGCCGGGTTGATCGAAGTCGGAGCCGGCTTTCACGGCGACCTGACCGGCCGCGAGAACATTTTCCTCAACGGTGCGATCCTGGGCATGAGCCGGCGCGAAATCCGCCGGAAATTCGACGATATCGTGGCCTTCGCCGGGCTCGAATCCTTCCTGGACATGCCCGTCAAACGATACAGCTCGGGGATGTATGCCCGGCTCGGCTTCAGCGTCGCTTCGCACGTCGATGCCGACGTCCTGTTGGTGGACGAAGTACTCTCCGTTGGCGACGCCGTGTTTCGACTGCGATGCCTGGACCGAATGCGACGACTGGTTCGCGGTGGAACCACGCTAATCTTTGTAACCCACGACCTTGAGCAAATGCAGTCGATCTGCACGCGGACGATCGTCCTGTCTTCCGGGCGCGTGGCCTACGAGGGGCCGCCAGGCGACGCGGTGGGGCACTACCTCTCTGCGGTCTCCCGGACCCACTGCGATCGAACGACCGATTTAGCCACATCGGGTCATCAAGTCGGAAGCGCAGAAGTTTTCAGCGTCCGGTTTTGCGATTTGTCCGGAAACCACTTATCGTGGATAGCGCCGCGTTCGTCCGTCGTTATGGACGTTCAACTCCGGTTATCACGCTTCATTGCGAATTGCATCCTTGAGGTCAACCTTCGCTCTCCATCCGGCCACGCCGTCTTGAGCCTCAATTCCGGACGCGACGGAGTCCGTTTCGATTGTGATACGGGCGTGCAACACTTGCGCCTCCGAATAAACGATCTACCGCTTTCCGGGGGTCAATACTTCTGGAACGTCCGCGCGTGGGATGCCGATACAGGCGCGTGTGAATTGGATACGCCGTTCCGCTATCCAATGGTCATCAACGAAAACGGCCGGGCGAGTGGAATGATCAGTGTCGAACGAGAATGGTCGCTGAATAGCGACGAAACCGTCGGCGAAGCGGGCCTAGGTCGAACGCTGCCTTCTCAAATTGCCGTGGCTCCCACGCAATCCGACGATGCAGCCTGCGAGCCATGTTCGGCCGAAGCCTAGAGACTCGCTTCATTTGGGACACCGACCATGCGAATCTGCATCTTTGGCGATGCGAAATCCGTTCATATTCAACAACTTGTTCCCGGGCTCGTCGCCCATGGCGCGTCCGTACACGTTGTAACCCACAAGCCGGCTGATGTTCTTGGCGCAACGGTCGAGAGATTCTGCGTCCCGCCGCCGAGCCTGACCAACATGCGCACCTGGCGTTCGCGGCAGCGCGCTTACCTGCGCAGCTTTCTGCGGCGGTTCGACGTGGTGAATATTCAGTTTCTTGCCGACTGGGGCTTTGGAGCCGAATCCGACGCCGGAGTTTCCCCGGAGGAACTGAGTCGCGGATGCGTCGTGGCAACGGCTTGGGGTTCGGACATCGTCAATCCGCCGGGCGAGACGCCCGCGCCGTTGGATCTGGTGAGAACCAGGGTTGCATTGTTACAGGGGGCTACGGCCGTCACGACGTGCGGCACGAGCTTCGCACACACTGTCGCCGAATTCGCCGACATCAACTTTGACGCCATCGAAGTCGTCCCTTTCGGCGTGGACCTTGATCTCTTCCGCCCGAACGGCGGTTCCGCGGACGGGGCCGCGCCTTGCAATGCCGGCCAAAGGTGGGTGTTGCCCGCCGACGCGCCAGTCATCGGATACTTCAAAGGCTTCCGCGAGGTTTACGGCCCCATCCATTTCATTCGGGCTATGCCGCGGGTACTGGAGCAATTCCCGGAGGCTCGATTTGAAATGATCGGCGACGGCCCCTGCCTGGCCGATTGTCAGTCGCTTGCCTGCGAACTCGGGGTAAGTGCCTCCGTGAGTTGGCTTCAACGCCAGCGGCATGGCGACCTGCCAAGATTCCTGACGCACTGGACCGTCTCCGTGATTCCGTCGGTCCACGAGGCCTTCGGCGTGGCCGCCCTGGAGTCGCAGGCGTGCCAGGTTCCGGTAGTGGCCTCCGACGTTTGCGGCCTGCGCGACACCGTTTCTAACCAGGAAACAGGATTGCTCGTTCCGCCTTGCGATTCAGACGCACTGGCCGCGGCCGTCATCGCATTGCTGCACGATGCAAACTGGTGCGACCGGCTCGGTGCCGAAGGCCGAAGGCTTGTCGAACGTGAATTCGATTGGGACGACCTGCATCCGCGATGGATTCAAACCCTTCAGGCTGCTCGAGATCGACGGTGCGTCATGGTGTGAATTCGCTGCCCGATTGAAGAGCAAGTCACTCGTTCTCTTTATGTGCTTCAAGGGGAAGCCGCCAAATCTGCCCCTGCTCATTTGCGAGGATGATCGTATCACGCTCATAGCATACGGCCTCGGCTTGGCCAAAGTAACCCATGATCGCACCGGTGGATGCATCGTTCAGGTCGCTCTCGATTCCCACACGGAAGAACACTACTCCTCCATAGGTCAGCACGGCCAGCTCATTGCGGCTTCGTGAATAGGCGGCATCCGTAACCGGCAATCGAACGCCAAGCCGCGTCACAAGCCGGGCCTCGGCGGTCGACGCCCCGACGGAATCCAGCCGAAACACCTCGGCGGGGGCGCCTTGGAAGTTACGGCTGATGAGGTACACGTTCCCGCCAAGCACAAACGCCGCCTCGCAGTCGCGGCTTTCTCCGTCGGCATATCCGAAACCGATCGTCGCGTCCGGCTCGACAGACTCCACGTCCGCCGCGGGCTCGGCGACGACATAGACCGTGTAGTTCTTCCGCCTGCGCAAGTTGTCCCCGGCGTCGAACAGGAAGATGCGCCCTCGATCGTCCCGGGCCATCGCCTCCCAGTCGATATTCTCCGCCCCGCGAAGTGCAACGGCCTGCAAGACGTCTCCACGAGAGTTGATTCGGTACAGAACGGGCGGATGGCCGGAATCGTTTGCACACCAGAATTCGCCTGCGGCGGCGGCCGGCGCGATTGAAGAGAGCTCGGCAATCCGGCGATCTTGAATCACCGCGGTCGGCGGCCGTAGCAGCTTCAACCCTTCCGCCGCCGACTCGGTTCCCGACGCGCCGGATCCATCCGCGAAACCGGTCCCCGGCGCGCTGATCGCCAGCATGAGCACGGCCGGAATTGTTAACTTTGGACCCATCCTGCTCCGATGCATTGGGAATGCTCTTCAAGCTTTCGCCCGAGCCGACCGAATGATTATACGTTGCATGCTCGTGCGATCGCACTTATACTCCATAAGTGTGATGAAAGATGGCTTTTTTGACGTTGAGGTTCCTTTCAACGGATGCTTGAAACGCATGTAATTCCTTCACTAGCTCAATCGGATCTGTTCGGCGGTTTCCGTTACTTCATCGAGCAGGTTGTCAATCGTCCATTTGTCACAATTATCGAACTGCTTCTGATCGGCGGAATCGTCTACGCC
>JBGTDB010000463.1:0-4115 GCA_041748515.1 Phycisphaerae bacterium | reverse complement strand
GAACCGACAACTTTGTAGGAAACCAGCTTCTCTTCCGAGGTCACCTCGTTGTGGCGTCGGCCCATGAATCGCTTGATCGAGAAGATCGTGTTTTCTGGGTTGGTCACCTGCTGATGCTTGGCCACCTGGCCGACCAGACGCTCGCCCTTGTCGGTGAAGGCCACAATCGAGGGGGTCAGGCGCGAACCGTGTGAATTAGTGAGTACCTTGACCTGGTCGCCTTCCATAACGGCGACGACCGAGTTTGTCGTTCCGAGGTCGATTCCGATGATTTCAGACACTTGAAAGTTCCTCCTTTTAGGCCCCCTTCATAAGCGGAGCAGCAAATCGTCGTTCAAATATAGTACACAACGTGTGCCAACCCAGCCGATGAAAATGTTCCCCCCAAACCCCGCTTTCTGCCCCTGTTACGGGTGTCAGGAAGCTAGGCCTGACCGCTGCCTGTCACGATGGCAGCCCGCAGGCTGCGGATTTGGCACCATAGCGTCAACAGGGGGCGTTATTGCAAAAAAAAACTTGGTATTGGGGCCGTAGTCGATAAACTGCTAGACCATGATGGAAATCGAACCACTCAGCACGCTCGAGGGACAAACGTCCCCAACCGTCCGCCAGCAGTCCGTCTTCGTCGAAAACCGCGTGGGCCAGCTCCTGAGGCTGACCCGCCTTTTCGACCAGACCGAGATTCGAATCCTGGCGGTTTCCGTTGTGTATTCCGTGGATTGCGCCATTTGCCGAATCATCAACGACGATCCTGATCGTGCGTACGATCTGCTGACGCAATCGGGATTTCAGGTCAGCGAAACGGACCTGGTGGTGGTCAGCCTGCCGCACGGGAAAAGGGCACTACTCCACACCTGGGCCGCGCTGCTGGGTGCGGAGATCAACATCCATTACGTCTATCCGCTGCTGGTTCATCCGAAAGGGTGCGCCGCGATCGCCCTTCTTCCGGACAACATTGAGCAGGCAATCAAAGTCCTTCGCGAGCGAAAGTTTGATGTTATCGATCAACAGACGCTCCGCGAAGAACGCGAATTCGAATAACCCCGGATTTCTTCCCGTAACGGATTTAAGGCAGTATGCACGAAAGCGGACTGGACCTGATAGTGCTTACGTCGCGGTGGCTTCACATTAGCGCCGCTATCGTGGCCATTGGCGGGGCCTTTTTCATGCGATTCGCACTGGCACCGGCGGCCGAGTCGGCTCTCACCGAGGATTCTCACGCCAAGCTTCGAGAGGCGGTTCGGGCTCGATGGGCTCGATTTGTCCATTTGTCGATTGCTATTCTCCTAATAACTGGCGGACTCAACTTCGTGCTGCTTGCTTTGCCACCCAAAATCGAACCTATGCCCTATCACGCCATTTTCGGAATCAAGTTTCTCCTGGCGCTGGGCGTATTTTTCATTGCCAGCATCCTCGTCGGACGTGGCACCGGATTTCAGGGAATGCGCCAAAATCGAAAGCTCTGGCTTTCCGTTCTGATCATTCTTGCCGGCCTGATCGTCCTGATCTCAGGCGTGTTGAGCCAAGTCCGCGATGTCTCGCCCAAAGCGCCGATCAGCACAGCAGCACTGCACGATTCGATGGATCAAGAGCCGGAGTTGTCCTAGCACCGCACGTTGGTAGCATTCACTCCATGGACACCGACAATAACGCAATTGGCGCGGCCATCGGCCGGATTCCAAGCGGCTGCGCCATTCTGACGGTTCAACATGAGAGACGAGAGACCGGCGTGCTCGTTTCCTGGATTCAGCAGGCGTCGTTCGATCCGCCGTTATTGACCGTCTGCATCCGCCGCGGGCGTCCTGTAGAAGAACTGCTGGAAGGTGCCGGGAGTTTCGCGATTAACATTCTTGGTGAGGACGCGGCCGCAATGTTAAAACACTTCGGCCGAGGCTTTGCCCTGACCGATGATGCCTTTGCCGGATTAGAAACACAATCAAGCGAGTTTGGTCGCCTGCTGCCGTATTGCTCCGCACATCTGGGCTGCCGGATGATTAGGGTGGTTGAGGTTGGTGACCATGACATCTACATCGCCCAGGTTGTCGCCGGGTCGGGGGCGGTGGACCGGCGACCTTACGTCCACGTCCGCAAGAACGGCCTCTCGTATTGATCAGGGACGGCCGAGGCGAACTGGAAATTCGGTCGCAACGGCGAGATCGCGGCAATCAGGCGCACGCCGCAGCCAGTCTTGGGAAAACCGCCGGCTCTTGGGGAACCGCGCTAAAATTGGCCCGGAATTCCTCGGCCAGTGCGGCCATTTCCATTTCGCACCGATGCCGGTCCCAGCCGAGCACTGGACGTACGTGGCTGACGATCTCCCGTATGAACCCGGCGCCGCCCCTCTCGGAGAGGAAATAGAGCGGCGTACGGCGTTTGAGGAGATCCGCGAGTCGGCAGACCCGCTCGGTGCGACAAAGGTACGATAGCTCAGCGAGCGTGTAGGGCAAATCCTCACAAAGAGGCTCACCCGCACGGAACGATTCCGCCGCTTCCAGCGCAATCGTCACGCCGTCACGGCCGTAATGCCTCACGAGGTGTGCCAGCCTGTCCGGGGCGCTGCTCAGAGCCGGATAATGCCGCATGGCCTCGGCCTGCATGTGGTCCGAATTCTCCTTGGACAATCCCGGCCACAGAGGGGCGTTGCGGAGTAACCTTCGAAGTTCGCGAGACGGCGGGGAGCAACTTAAAACCGCGCCCAGTCGATCCATGGCCTGCTCGGCCATTTTTCGAAAGGTCGTCAGTTTCCCGCCGTTGATGGTCACCAGGCGCCTTGCTTCGTCGAGGACGATTTCGTGCCGCCGGGACAGTTGATTGTGAGCGTCGCCGCCCTGTTGAACAATCGGGCGAATCCCGGCGTACGCGCAGCGAATGTCGGAGTAGGTCGCGTCCATACCCGGGAAGTATCGCGCATAACTTTCAAACAGATCGAGGACTTCTTCCGCGCTTGGATAAACTTCTCGTAAGTTCCCGGTGAATCGAGATTCCGTACTTCCGACGATCAGTCGATTCTCCCAGGGAATAACCCATAGCGTACGATTGTCCCGAACGCTGCGAATGACGACGGCATCGGAGCCGAAATTCCGGGGCCGGGCCATTACCAGATGGCTCCCCTTGATCCAGATCAGCTCCATGGACGGGCCGCCGAGCATCCGCGACGTCTCGGGTGCCCAAGGGCCCGTGGCATTCACGATCGACCGGGCTCGAACGACGAGATTCCGGCCCAAAGGCTCGCTCTCAAAGGTAACCGTCCAGGCGCGGCCATCAAAATCGGCACCGATAAGTTTCGTATAGTTGATTATCGTCGCCCCGGACGCGACGGCCGTTCGCATAGTGGACATCACAAGCCTGGCGTCGTTGGTTCGGGCATCCCAAAATGAGACGCCGAACCGATGGGGCAGAAGTCCCGGATAGTCCTTTGCAAAGTCCGCTGCGTTCAACGGAAGCGATCGTCGCCCGGCCCGAATCTGCTCGACGGCACCATAAACCTGAAGTCCCAGGACCGTCGCGACCCACTTGGGAACGCGCGTGTTTTCAAAAGGAATCATGAAGCGAAGCGGCGACACCAGGTGCGGCGCCATTCTGTTAAGCAGCCGGTCCCGCTCGACAATGCCCTCGACGACCAGCCGGAACCGGCAATGTTCAAGATATCGCAGTCCGCCGTGAACGACTTTCGACGTGAGATGACTCGTGCCCGAAGCGAAGTCCTGCGAATCGACAAGCAGGGTGCGCATGCCGCGCATCGCCGCGTCGCGAGCCACGCCCGCGCCCGTTATGCCTCCGCCGAGAATGAGACAATCTACTTCAGCAGGAACAGCGTCGTTTCGCCAGGCGTTGTCG
The DNA here is from genome assembly GCA_041748515.1 of Phycisphaerae bacterium. GTDB lineage: Bacteria > Planctomycetota > Phycisphaerae > UBA1845 > UBA1845 > JBGTDB01. Next base: position 278 of record JBGTDB010000463.1, on the reverse strand, counting down.
AGAGATTGATAGCCGGTGCAATCGATAGGCGAAGGTTGCACAACGGCTTTCAGATTCAGGTTGGACAACTCGATGACCTCCCTGATGCCGAGATTTCGCCCGCCGCCCCAAGAACCTTCTCGAACGCCTGAGCATACTGGTCGAGAAGCGCCCGCTCAGCCGAAGGGAACGAAGGCAATTGAAGTAGCGTGGCGTTGCCAGCGATGGTACGGGGCAAATCGTCGGGACGATAGCGCGGTAGTTGCGCCCGGGGTAAGTGTCCCAAACGGGCAATCTCG
>JBGTDB010000462.1:0-11047 GCA_041748515.1 Phycisphaerae bacterium | reverse complement strand
CTGCTCGGACGGGATGACGAGCGCGTCGTCATCCATCCTTACAAGGACGTCGGCGCAGTGATTGCCAGCGGCAGCTTCCACACCGACGGCATGGTGATCTGTCCCTGTAGCACCAGCACCCTTGCGGCCGTTGCCGCCGGATTTGGCGACAACCTCTTGCATCGGACCGCCTCGGTGACCCTGAAAGAATCGCGCCGGTTGGTTCTGGTCCCCCGCGAAATGCCGCTGAGCCAGATTGATCTTGAAAACTGCGTCCGCCTCAGCCGTGCCGGAGCGATCATCTGCCCGGCGTCGCCGGGTTTCTACATGAATCCCGCGTCCATCGACGACCTTGTTGATTTCGTCGTCGGAAAACTGCTCGACCTGGTCGCGATCCCGCACCAGCTCAATACGCGATGGGCACCCACCCCCGGCTGAATCGTGCATCGCCAACCAACATCGCCAGACCCATCCCGGTGATGCCGGGCCAAACGGCGGTTTGGCCCCATTCCGTCGCCCGCTCGCTAAACTATCCCATTTGTTGTCAATCGCGGATTCTGGAATCGATACTTTCGGAAGCCTCACGCCGTCGGCATACCTCAGGGCGATTCGATCCTGTTCGTAGAACCACGACTTGGGAGGGTGTGCGGCGGGCGGGGTATGCCAAGCCGCTCGAAATATCGGTCGGCGAGGGCGTTCCAAAACCCCGTGTCGATCTTTGGCATCGGGGTCAGCTCCCGATTTTCGACGTACACCGCCGGGGTGCCGGTAACGCCGAGCTTTCCGGCGAGCTGCGTGTCCTCCGCAATTCGAGCAGCGACTTCCGGGGAGTCCATCGCGGCCTTGTACGCCTGCGGATCAAGCCCCAATTCTTTTGCGAATTGGTCCGGAGTCAATCGGCCGGCCGCGAGCTGCGCTCGGCTATTGTACAGCACGTCATGTGCGTGCCAGAACCCATCCATGCCGCCAAGTGCTCTCGCAGCCTCGGCCATTCTCGCGGCATAGCAAGCGTTGGGGTGGAGCGTGCCTCCGACATGCGGATTACACGAGCGATCGATGGGGTAGTGTTTGAAGATCAGCAGAACCCGGCCGTCGAACATGGGCGCGATTTGCGACTCGAAGTAGACGGCGAATTTGTGACAATTGGGACATTCGAAATCGCTGAACACAACCACTTCCAGTGGTCGGGCCTGCGCGCCGGATTCGCCATACGAGCGCGCAGGATCATCGGAACGCAGCGGGAGATCAAAGGGCTTGGAGTATTCCCACAACGCAACCATCGATTTGGGCACGTTCTTGAACGACGCCAGTTGGTTCATGCACAGTTTGTGGGTGCCTTCCTTGGCCTCGGCCTGGCGCTTCTGCGTTTCCGCGCCGAGCATGTACAGGTAGCCGAAATTTGCCGCGACTATGGCGACGACGGTCATCAGGATCGTGGAACCAACTGGGTGAACATAGGTGGGGGGCCGTTCGCCGGTAATTGGTTCGTCGGAGGTCTCTTGGCGGCTGCTCGTATCGGGCGCGGATCGAAGCACAACCGGCCAGAGCAGAACCACGCTAACCGCAATGGTCAGGTTCATGACGTGCGTCACGATACACCACGGGCACCATGCGGAAATCTCGCGGAACATCAACCAGATGAACCAGACCGAGCTGATCATCCCCAGCCCGACAAATGCGGTGGCGACTCCGTGTAACCATGCCCGCGGGCGAGATGGCGCTCCAATCCCCAGAAACCAGACGCAAAGGCTGGTGTAATAAAGCAAACCCAGGAAAGCAACGGGAAAATAAGCCCGATCGGTCGGGGCGTCGGCATGTTTGGGCGGAAAGTAGGCGTAAGGACTCTGTAAGACGGCCGCGCAACTGAACGCCCCTCCGGGCTGGTCGGAACAGCCCGCCTCAAACCAGCTTTGGCCGGAGCTTCCCGTGATGTGCTTCAAGACGAGGTAATAGCACGTCAGGGCCGCAAAGGCCGAGCAAACGACTATCAGGAATGTTAGAACGCGTGCTTTCATGGAGAGGCGGGCATGGCCCATATTAAACCAATATTGCAGGGATGGTATCCGGATTCATTCCTCGCGCAAACGGCGGACGGCGACGATACGACTTCATTTCTGCGGCATTCATCAGGAACGACTAGAGAATCGGGTTCTTTTGCACCCGCCATAGTTCTTAGTTCTTATCGGATATGGGCTCGCATTCCTTCGGAAAAGTCTTAATCGGAAGGCTCCGCCCGGCCGATCCACTGTCTTATGTCTCAGGTTTCCGTAAATCCAGCCAGCGGCCCCAATCGACCTGGATTGTCAAAGGCTGCTGGCAAGGTTGCTCTAGCCTGGACCAGGCCCTCGTCAATCGCCGAAATTGTCGAGCGCGCGGCAACCAGGGAAGTTTACGGCAAGGTCCTCGACGTCTTCGACGCTCTTGAACCCGACGTCTACCTGGAAAAGAGCAAAGTGCGCTTGCGCGAAGCAATGCGCGACGAGGACGGATACTGGGACCTGTGCTGTGCGCTGGCCACTTTCGCGGAGTTGGGCAAACCGCGGCGATATTTGGAAATCGGCGTTCGGCGGGGTCGGTCGGCCTGCGTTGTGGCTTCGGCGCAGCCCGACATCGAGCTCTTCTTGTTTGATTTGTGGGCTGGCGACTACGCGGGCGTGCCCAATCCGGGGCCGGAATTCGTCCGCGACCAGCTCCGTAAAGTCGACCATCGCGGCCCCTCCTGCTTTGTAAGCGGCCGGTCACAACAGTCCATCCCCGAGTTCTTCAAAGGGCCGGGTAAGGATCTGACTTTCGACCTGATAACCGTGGATGGTGACCACCGCGTCGACGGTGCCTTGACCGACTTGGAAAACGTCCTTCCTCGGCTGGCGGTGGGCGGAGTGCTGGTTTTCGACGACATTTGTCACCCGGGTTACACGGGTTTGGCAGAAACCTGGCGGCGCTGGACGGGGACCCAGAAGTGTCTGAAAACCGTAGAAAACACGCGTGACGCGACTGGAACGGCCATCGCCCTGAAAGTGCAAGAGTAGACGCCGTTGGCCTCCGTTGAAGCTGGAAGTATCGCTTCGGCGGCACAAAAACCCCCCGGCCGTCCCGTTCAGATTGGTTAATATCGGGTCAGGATTCGGTCAGGATTGGGAAAGTTTTCACATAATCCTTGATTCTTGCCGAAACCCGTGGTATGCTTCCGGCATTCATCAGCCCATCGGGGTTAGCTGGACGCTCCCCAAGTTGTTGTAAATAAACGACTTACATTCGGTTGACTTTCGTGTCGCCGATGTGCTCGGCGATTGGGAAAGAAAACTAGTCACAGTTTGGTGCGTTTGCAAAACGCACCTTTGGAAATCGGTATAAAAGGACCTCAGAGTAGAGCAGGTCGGGCCACGACCCGCCTGCCAGGAAGAAACGGAAGTTATGGATCGGCTCAGCAACATCCGCAACATCGGTATTTCGGCGCATATCGACTCGGGCAAGACGACGTTGACGGAGCGGATTCTGTTCTATGGCGGCCGGATTCACCGCATTCACGAAATCAAGGGCAAGGACGGCGGCGCCACCATGGACTTCATGGAACTGGAGCGCGAGCGGGGGATCACCATACAATCCGCGGCCACCACGGTTTCCTGGCAGGACAAGCAGATCAACATCATTGACACCCCCGGCCACGTGGATTTCACCGTCGAGGTCGAACGGTCGCTCCGGGTTCTGGACGGGGCGGTGCTCGTCCTGTGCGCGGTGGGCGGTGTGCAGTCGCAGTCGATTACCGTAGACCGGCAGATGCGTCGATATCGCGTGCCTCGTATCGCATTCGTCAACAAGATGGACCGCGTCGGAGCCGACCCCAGCCGCGTGGTCTCCGAGTTGGAGACAAAGCTAGGCCACGTGGCTGTGCCCATGCAACTGCCCATTGGCGCGGAAGATTCATTCGACGGCGTGATTGATTTGATCCGCATGGTCGCCATCTACTACGACGGCGTGAAAGGCGAGCTGGTGCGGACGGACAGTATTCCCGCAGCCCTTCGCGAGGAGGCCGACCGCGCGCGTCATGGGATGCTCGATTCGCTCAGCCTGTACGATGACGAACTGATGGCCGTCATGCTCGAAGGCCGCGAGCCCTCGGACCAGGAAATCGAAAAAGCCATTCGCGGTGCGACCATTCGCCGCGACATCACCCCGGTCTTTTTCGGCACGGCCTTCAAGAACAAGGGCGTCCAAAGCCTTCTGGACGCGGTGACAAAGTATCTGCCCTCGCCGATCGACAGAATCGCCTATGCCTGCGACAACGCCAACGACGGCGCTGAAATCGCGATCTCCGCCGACCCAGATGCTCCGCTGGTCGCGATGGGATTCAAGATTGTCGATGAGCCGTTCGGTCAGGTCACCTACGCGCGCATCTACCAGGGCGCAATGCAAAAAGGCAAGGCCTATCGCATCGCTCGCGTCGGATCGAATCAGCGCGTGGGGCGGATCTTCCGCATTCACGCCGAAAAACGCGAAGACCTCGAGGTCGCCAAGGCCGGCGACATTGTCGGCGTCATGGGCATCGACTGCGTTTCCGGTGACACGCTGTGCCATCCTGATATCAATGTCTCGCTCGAGACGATGCACTGCCCCGAGCCGGTCATCGCCATGGCAATCCAGCCGGAGCGATCCGCCGACCGAGACGCGATTTCCAAGGCCCTGAACCGATTCGTCAAGGAAGACCCGACGTTCCACACCCATTTCGACGAGCAGATGGGCCAGACCATCATTTCGGGCATGGGCGAGTTGCATTTGGAAGTCTACGTCGAGCGGATTCGCCGCGAATACAAGGCAAACGTCGTCGTCGGCGCCCCCCGCGTGCAATATCGCGAGGCGCCCAGCGTCGAAACCAAATACAACTACAAGCACAAGAAGCAAACCGGCGGCTCGGGCCAGTACGCCCACGTCGTCGGAACGCTCGTCCCGCTGCCGCTCGATTACGGCAAGGACTACGAATTCGAAAGCAAGGTCACCGGAGGACGTGTGCCCACGGAGTACATTCCTTCGGTGGACAAGGGCTTCCAGATGGCCAGACCCAAGGGGCCGCTGGCGGGCTACGAGGTCGTCGGGATCAAGATGATCCTCGAGGACGGCTCGTCGCACGCGGTGGACTCATCCGACCTGGCGTTCCAGCTTTGTGCCCGGGCCGCCTTCCGCGAGGCCATGCGCGCGGCCAAGCCGGTGTTGCTCGAGCCCATTATGAAGGTCGAAGTCGAAACGCCCACCGAATTTCAGGGCGGCGTGTCCGGCGACCTGGCTTCCCGCCGCGGCTTGATCATCGGCAGCGAAATCAGAGGCAACATCGTCACGCTCCAGGCCGAGGTTCCGCTGGCCACCATGTTTGGCTATTCCACCGATCTCCGCTCGCTCACTCAGGGTCGGGCAAACTTCTCGATGGAGTTCGGCTGCTATCGCAAGACCCCGGGCAACATACAGGCCGAAATCATCGAAAAGGCCGAGAAGCTCCGCAAGGAAGGGGCCGCGAAGTAATCCGGTCCAATTCGTACGGCGATCGAATAATCGCTGGATTCTCTTTCCTGAATTGGCCAAGGCACTCAACCACCTGGCCCGTCCGGGAGGAATCGCAATTCTCCAATAGCGGATTCCACGCTTAATTCGCCATTTCGGATTCTTCCCAATCGCAACTTGCCACTTATAATCGCCCGGTTATGGAGCACAAAAAAGGCGGCACCGCGTACGAAAGCAGCGTTCCATACGAACGCGCCCGCATCCATGCCGCCGCGATTTACTGCTCGGACGGCCGCGTCGGCGAGCATTTTGACGACTTTCTTCAAAATGGCCTGAAGCTTCCTCGCTATGATCGCGTCGCACTCCCGGGCGGACCGGCCTGTCTGGCCGATCATGCCCAGGTGCATTTCCAGGCACAAGGCGTCGTGGACGAACTCAAGTTTCTGATTGAGGTTCACGGACTTAAGCGGGCCGTGCTTATCGCCCACGAGGGCTGCGCCTTTTACACCGCGCGGCTCGAGCTTAAAGACAGGCGGCTCGAACTCGTGCAGCGAGCGGACCTCGTCCGGGCCGCGGCCTCCGTCCGGCGGGTCACGGGTTTGGACGCCGTCGAAGCCTACTACGCACACCATGCCGGCGGCGGCATTCGATTCGAACCCGTGGAAGTATGACGATCATCCCGGACCGCACGGCCCCACGGTGAGTACCGAGGTTCCCGCGGCGAAGGCGTTGCACGCGTTCGAATAAGTTTCGTCGTCACAGCCGCATACGGGCGCGAATTCCTCGGTGCAGACCTGCGGCCGCTCCGTGCAGACGCCGCTCGCGCCGGGATTGTCGCACTGACCGGTGGCAAACAGACAGAACTCGTCATCGTCACATATTTCGCCGGCGGACGTGCAGGGCCGGTCGGTCACGGTGACGGTCACGAACTCGCTGGTCAGGCCGAAACAACCCGCCGAACCGTAGTCGATCACGGTCAGTCGAAATCGCAGCACCCCCGACGACGCCGGAGCGTTAAACGTCGGGCGGGCGGCGTTTTCATCAGAAAGTACCACCGCCGCCCCACTCACCTGCGTCCAGACGAATCGGGCAACGTCGGCGTCTTCCGGATTATTGGCCCCGATTGTCACCATCTCTCTGGTTTGGACGGTCTGATCCTCTCCGGGGTCGGCTACGATCCCCGGGCCGCTGCCCGGTGGACAGCAGCTCGCAATAAGGACAGCCAAACTGCACGGCAACACGAACAAGCGGCGAATCATATGAGCGACCATCGAAACGGACTCCTCTTGAAACCAGATCGATTGCATCGTCCCGACCCATACGCCCGGCCTCGGTAACACAAGGACCCGGTGTCTTTCCGGGCCCCGCACACTTTGACGATGCGACTTTTCAAACTCGCCGGCCGAGTCTCGGATCAAGACCCTCGACTAACCGAGTTTGCCAGGGCATCGGCCCGCCGGGCGCGGCCGCACATTGGCCCCTATGGTCAATCATTTACGCCCGGTCAGGTGGCCAGGCAAGATTGGCGATTCTGCAATTCAGGCGATGGAGTCTGCCATTCTTGAGAAAAGTCTGGGACGATTGGATCTCAATCCTGACCCCCGCCCCGGGAAACGGCGAGCCTTCGCTGAGCCGAGGCGCGCAGTTGACGAATTGGCACGCTTGTTGCTAGAAATTAGCAGATTCAAACGGTTGGGCCGGCTCAAACTAGCTCGTCAGGGTCTGGCAGCACGGATTGACGCCTGAATTGCCGCCCGGGCAGGCCGATCGGCAGCCGAAGCAGGATTCAAGAGTTGCGGAAAATGACTCAGCTTGATGAAGAACTCCTGAAGCTCATGCAGTGTCCGATCGGACGGGCTCCCGTGGTGCAGATGGGCGACTGGGTTTGCTCGACTGACGCCAATACACGCCGAAAATACCCGATCCGAGATGGAATCCCCATCATGCTCGCCGAGGAAGCTGTACAAATGGAACCCGCCGAATTTGACCGGGTGCTGGAACAATTAAGGAAAGCCCAGCCCTGACTGTTCGTTTCGGGCGTAATGCAAGCCGTAGGCGCAACTCCCTGAAAGAGGCTCAAATAGAGAAAGTGCCCGTTTGGGTTTTTCTGGAGGCGATTCATCCCTCCAAAGACCTCTTTCAGACCGTGAGCCGCTAGCGTAGCGGCGATGCGTCAAAGCGCTTTATTGCAAGCCGGGCATCGAGGCTCGGAAAGCCCCTTCAGCACGACACCGCAATGTTCACAACGTGTGTCCCGCGCGAGACATGCCTTCCTCCCGCCCAACATCAAAAAAATGATAAGCGCAGCGAGGCTTCCGAAAAGCGCTTCCCCCAACCCCGGCAATACCCGCCATGTCAGCCGAGTCAAAGGGAAGCTAATTTCCGCAACTGGTGCGGACACAAACTCCGGATGGGCGCCAGTTTCAGAGTCATAAGGCTCAGTATCGAACAAAGTCCAATTAAAGAGGCAAAACGGCGCCGCGGCTCCGGTTGCGAGCAATGCGGAAAGCCCAACCTGCCACAATACGCCCCATCGCCCGCCTGACTTCAAATCCATTCTCCGCATTCAGGACACTGCGGCCGACTTAGGCCGCGAAGCCGATAGCCGCACTTTCGGCAACGAGGCTGATTGACTAGATCACGTCCATATCGACGGGTGAGGAGAGCGTAGGCCGCCACGGCGACGATGGCGGGTGGCAGCACGACGCCCACGGCATAAGCGATACGCCACGTCAACATGGAACTCGGCAGCCAATCATTCAAGCCTTTCACGGCAAGCGTCATGGCCGATTGCCATCCGACGTAACAGCCTGTCGGAGAGAACGTCACGCCTGGACCGCAGCCGGTTCTGGGCCAGGGATGCACGCCTGCATACAGCTTGAAAAAGAGCAACGAAATGACCACGGCCACCATCATCCGTCGCCATTCCGGCCAGGGGCGACGCTCCCTGTCCTGCATTCGAGGTGGATTAAAGGAATTGGTCATCGGATTCCACGGACGAAGATTGAATGCCTAATATTACTCTTCGAAGTTCGACCCACAAAATCGCACCTCCAGCCACTTCGCACTCGTCTTGGATTGAGGCACAATGTCGGGATGGATCATCCCCGATTCGTTATCGTCGGCGGCGGTCTCGCGGGGGCGCTGACCGCGTGTTACCTCGGCAAGGCCGGTTACGAAGTCGATGTGTACGAAATGCGCGACGACCTGCGGGTGGCCGAGGTCGGCGGCGGGCGGTCGATCAACCTGGCCCTTTCCTTTCGCGGACTGTGCGCACTTGAGCCGGTGGGCCTGACCGACGAAGTGCTGCGACAGGCCGTGCCCATGCGCGGGCGGATGATTCACTCGGCCGCCGGCGAAGCCGGATTATACCGGGCAGAGCGCGGCGGCGCAACCGGATCAAACCGGGCGATGCCCGGCGGCAAGGTCGGACTAAACCGGGCGGCGTTCGGCGGCGGGCTGGATTTTCAGTCATACGGCGTCTCGGAATCCCAGGCCATCAATTCGGTGTCACGCGGTGGGCTTAACGGAATCCTTCTTTCCGCGGCCGAGAATTATCCGTCCGTTCGACTACACTTCGATCACAAATGCGTCGACGTCGATCTCGATCGTGGAGAGGTCGAGTTTTTGGATACGCGATTGGATACTACGAAGAAGGTGCGCGGCGACGTGATCGTCAGCGCGGATGGAGCATTTTCAGCGGTGCGCCGGGCGATGCAAAAACGGGAACGATTCAACTATCGCCAGGACTACCTTGAGCACGGCTACAAGGAGCTGTCCATTCCACCGGGGACGGGCGGATCGTTTCAATTGGAGAGTAACGCCCTGCACATCTGGCCGCGGCAGTCGTTCATGATGATTGCCCTGCCCAATGCCGACGGCTCATTCACGGTGACGCTGTTCTGGCCTTTCGCCGGTCCGAACGGCTTTGACGCGATCCGCACCGAGGCTGATTTGTACGCGTTTTTCGAAGCGCAGTTTCCGGATGCGCTTCCGCTGATGCCCACGCTGGCGGAGGACTATTTCGGCAACCCAACAGGCTCGCTGGTGACTATCCGTTGCAGCCCTTGGCACGTTGAGGATCGTGTGGTGCTGCTTGGCGATGCGGCCCATGCGGTGGTGCCGTTCTACGGGCAGGGAATGAACGCAGCGTTCGAGGACGTCCTCGTACTGGACGAATGCCTGAAAGCGCACATGCCCGATCGCCGGCGGGCTTTCGAGGCGTTTGAGGCGGCTCGGAAGCCCAACGCCGACGCCCTGGCCGACCTGGCCCTTGAGAATTTCGTTGAGATGCGGGATCACACCGGTTCAAAGGTATTCCTGATGAAGAAAAAGGGCGAGAAGCTGCTGGCCAAGCTTCTTCCCAGTCTGTACCTGCCGCTCTACTCGATGGTCACATTCTCGCGAATTCCCTACGCCCATGCAGTCCAGCGGGCCCGGCGGCAGAATCGAATCATCGCAGGCGTTGCAACGATTGTCGCGTTCTCGCTGATTTTGTTGATGATTGCGTGGCTCCGTTGAGAATCTGAGATTCACTTCCTTTGATAAACCCATAGCGCTCGCGGGATGATCTCGTCGCCGCAACGCAATTCGTATTCAAAGATTGGCCGTCGCGCGAGATGATGAACTGCCGCTGCTTCTTTCGCGGATTGCACCTCGGAGGAATCGAGCCTGGCGGTTTTGTACGCCACCAGGTGGCCGGATCGAGCCACATGGCGACCACAGGTCGCGATGCCCTCGCCGAGCGCGGCCAGCGCCCGAAAAGTCAGGACGTCGAAGCAATGCTCCGGCTTCCAGTGTTCGGAGTGGGCCTGTACGACGGACAGATTTGACAGCCCGATCTCATCGATCACTTGCCTCAGGAAGTCGACTTTTTTTCGGGTCGCGTCGATGGCCGTGATTTGCCAATCCGGCCGGGCAACTGCCAGAGGCACCGAGGGGTAGCCCGCGCCGCTACCGATGTCCAGGACCGTGCGCACCTTCGCATCTGCGCTTTTGGCCCAGGCGAGCAGGGCCAACGAATCGGCGTAATGCAGCGCGGCGGCCCTGGCCGGGTCGGTGATGCGCGTCAGGTTCATCACCCGGTTTTTTTCGACGACCAGCTCAAAATGGCGCCACATTCGGGCCAACGCCGCTTCGTCAACGGTCAGACCCCATCGTTCAAGGTGGGCTTGTAGGGTGCTTTCAAACTGCGCATCCATCGTCATTTGCATAGTTTCCAGCGCTGATCGGCACGGTTGGTGCCCACATGACACGCCGCCATTCTACAGCCGCCCGGCGAATCATGCCGATGGAATTACCGGCAAGAGCCGGATTAGGTCGGGCGCTGCCCGGCGGCAAAGCCGGATCGAAACGGGCGATGCCCGGCAACTTTCCAACGAAAGAGGCCAGAGCCTTTGCACCCCAAACCGTTCACGATACCCGTTTCCTCGCCCGATCTGTCCGACCTAGAGCGGCGATACCTGCTAGAGGCTTTCGATTCCGGGTGGATTTCGTCGACCGGTTCGTTTGTTGACAGGTTCGAGCGTGAGTTTGCCGAATTCGTCGGCGTCGCCCATGCCATTAGTTGCGTGAACGG
>JBGTDB010000461.1:0-9775 GCA_041748515.1 Phycisphaerae bacterium | reverse complement strand
AATTACACATGTTCAGTCGATTTCCTGTCCAACGTGCCCTGCGTCTGTTTTGCGCCGCCTTCCTTGGTCTGGCGGCTGCTTCCTGCGCGCGACCTGCGATGAAACCCCCTATGGCCCCTCAAAAGCCGCATGTTGCGGTCGTTCACGGCCAGACTCGCAGCGACGATTACTTCTGGCTGCGCGAGCGGGAAGCACCGGAAGTGATCGCCTACCTCGAGGCGGAAAACGCGTATACGGCCGAGGTGATGCGTCATACCGAGCGTCTTCAGAATACCTTGTACGAGGAGATGAAGGGCCGGATCAAGGAAACCGACCTGAGCGTGCCGACCAAAGTTGACGACTACTATTACTACACGCGAACGTTCGAAGGCAAGCAGTACCCGGCTCACTATCGCAAGCGCGGCAGCCTCGATGCGCCGGAAGAGCTGTTGCTTGATCTGAACCAACTGGCCGAGGGTCAGAAGTACTTTCGGCTCGGGGCGTTTCAGGTCAGCCCGGACCACAACCTTCTGGCCTATTCAACTGACACCGACGGGTCCGAGGTCTACACGCTTCGCGTGAAGGATCTGCGAACGGGCCAACTCCTGCCTGACGCGATTCCCGGCGTCTATTACGGAGTCGAATGGGCGAACGACAACGGGCACCTGTATTACACCGTGCTCAACGAAGCCAAGCGGCCGTTCAAGGCTTTTCGCCACACGCTCGGCACGCCGCCTGATCGAGATGTACTGATCCACCACGAGGCCGACGATCGGTTCAATGTGCGCCTGGGGAAGACCCGCAGCCGCAGGTTTATTCTTCTTTCCCTCGGTAGTCAGATTACCTCCGAAGTTCGGTTGCTTGATGCCGACACGCCCGCCAGCGAGTTTCGCATCGTCCATCCGCGACAGCAGGGCATGGAATACAGGGTCGAGCACCATGGCGACGATCTCTACATCGTCACCAACGACAACGCCGTGAATTTCAAGCTGGTGAAGGCTCCGGTGGCCGCACCCGGAAAATCGAACTGGACTGAGGTCATCGCCCACCGGCCCAAGATCAGGCTCGAAGGCGTGGACGCGTTCAGGAATCACCTGGTGATCTACGAACGGGCCGAGGGGCTTCGGCAGATGCGCGTGCGTGATTTTCACGGCGGCGAGTATTACGTCCCGTTCCCCGAGCCGGTCTACACCTTTCGCGCGGGGCCGAATGAGGAATTCGACACCCAGGTCGTTCGGCTGAATTACACGTCGCTGGTGACGCCGCGAACCGTTTACGATTATGACGTCATCTCGCGGACTTTTGACCTGAAAAAGCAGGAGGAAGTGCTCGGCGGTTACGACCCGATCAGGTACCAGTCCGAGCGAATCGCGGCCACCGCCCCCGACGGCACGCAAGTTCCCATGTCGATCGTTTACCGCAAGGGAATGAAGCGCAACGGCCGCAACCCAACGCTGCTCTACGGATATGGTTCCTATGGGGCGAGCATGGACCCCAACTTTTCGTCCGCTCGGCTGAGCCTGATTGACCGGGGGATGATCTACGCCATTGCTCACATCCGCGGCGGCGGCGACCTGGGCCGCCCGTGGTACGAAGACGGCAAGCTGCTCAGGAAAATGAACACTTTTACCGACTTCATCGCCTGCGCTGAACATCTGGTCAATGAGAAGTACACCTCGCCCGACCGTCTGGCCATTCAAGGCGGAAGCGCCGGCGGGCTGCTGATGGGCACGGTGACCAACATGCGTCCGGAATTGTTTAAGGCGGTGGTCGCCCAGGTTCCGTTTGTCGATGTGATCAACACCATGCTGGACGCGAGCATTCCACTGACCGTGGTTGAATACGAAGAGTGGGGCAACCCGAACGACAAGACTTACCACGACTACATGATCCGGTACTCGCCGTACGATAACATTGAGTCCAAAGCCTACCCAAACATTCTTATCACGGCCGGGCTCAACGATCCGCGGGTGCAGTACTGGGAGCCGGCCAAATGGACGGCCAAACTCCGCGCCAAAAAGACCGATAGCAATCGGCTTCTGCTAAAGACCGAAATGGGTGCCGGACACGGCGGTCCTTCAGGCAGGTACGATCACCTGAAAGAAACGGCGTTTGTCTACGCATTCCTGCTGGACACGCTTGGCCTCGGATCGTAACGGGCCAAGGGCCCCCGAATTTTCCGCCGGAGGGCGGGGGAACGCCGGGCGGCGAGAAATCGCTACGGTCCAGGCCGGCTGCGACTGCGCGAACGCGACCGACCGGCCGGCGCGCCTTCGCGTCCGGTCGTTGGATCGGCCTCGGCCACGATCGGCTTGTCAGAAAATGCGCGAATTTTCGCGACTTTCAACTCATGAATCTCGACCGGTCCGTGTGCGACGAATGCCAGCGGATGATCCACATAGCGATCGTTGCCCGATGCCGACTGGGCCGGGTATCGACCGACGCATCGGCCGTCGATGTACAAGGCCAGGTCGTCGGCCCAGACCACGGTCACTGTGTGCGGCGAATTATCGCGAAGCGGGGCTATGACCTGAATGGCCGAATCGTTTCCATCCGCATCGAGCTGGGCAAACCCGAACAAATCGCCGCGGCTTCCGGGACTCCCGAGGAACTGCACATTGCATTGCACCACGCTCGGCGCGGTCTCATTCATGCGAATGCCCAACAGGCTCGGCCCCTCGCCATCCTTTGGAGTGAATCGCAGCTTTCCTTCTTCTACCGTCCAGTTGTGGGATGATTTTCCGACCCGCAGGAACGTATCCAGCGAGGAAATCGCGACCTCGCGCCAACTTTCCATGGAGCCGAAAGTGTCCGCCTCGTTAACCCAGGGCTGAAACACAACTGCGCGGCTTGGCCCGGCCGTGGATTTGACCGAGAGATCCGTCTCGCGGTCCAGATCCTTGACATATCGGCGCTTCATCCAATCGACCCAGAGTCGCTCGAACTCCTCAACGGCCCCCTCCTCGGGAATTCCCAGGGCGGCGGCGCAGGCCGCGTCGTGATCGTTGCCCGCGGCGAGCTCGGCCAGAAAGGCGTGCATTGCTTCCGGCCCGGCCTCGAACAGGTAAAGCACGACGGCCGCGGACTGCTCATAAAACAAGGCAACTCGATCGGGATACGAATCCTGCTCAAACAGATCGCGCATCCGAAAGAACTCGCCGGCGACCACCTTTCGAGCCAGCCTTGCGGCCTCGCCATAATGGTCTCGGGTTTGCTCAAAGCGACCGGCGATGGCCTCGTGCATCCAGCGCGGCGTCGGATTACCCGCAAAAAACTCGTTGACCACGGCGTGCGTCAGCTCATGCGGAAGAACGCTTTCTATGCCGTATTTCCAGATTTCATTGCCGGATCGGCCGCCACCCCCACCCCTGCCGCGAGACTGGGAAAAGTTAGGCTTAAGCTGAAACAGGATTATCACTTGCGTGTGGCCGGAAAGCGGATGTCCGATGGTGACGCCGCCGCTGCCAACCGGGCCGCCGTGCCGCTGATAGTCACTGACGTCCCTATAAATCAGAATGGGGATGCGCGCCGCCCATGACCGATTGCCGAACAGCTTCTCGCTCATGAACGCCAAATAGATTTCAGCCCGCTCACCAACCAGCCGAGAGAGTCGTTCGTTGGTCGAATAGATGGTGAAGTGCTTCGTTTCATGGATGAATGGAGGAACCTGGAAATTCCTTGGGGGCGGCAGAATGGGGGGAAGGTAGTTTGAATCTTCCACGACTTCTAGCCCGGTCCAATCGATTTCCGGCATCGCAATCTTGAACGGATCAGTTCGAACGTATCCTTCGCTCGGGTCCGCGCGATCCATCATGTCCAGTTCGGCGCGCTGAAGCCGACTGATGGCCCGGCGTCCCTGCTGAAGCGTTGCGTCGTCCCTCGAAAGAACCATGATCTCCTGCCAGGTCTTCAGCGCGTCTTCGGGCTTGCCGGCGAGCTCGTAAGTCTCGGCGAGCAGAACTCGCGCGGCCTCGTGCGCGGGATTCTCTTCAATCTCGCGAACCAGGAGATCGATGGCCCGCCCGTGCTGTTCTTTTTCGAGCAGTGATCTAACTTCGTCGAGCTTCAGCGCTGCCGCGGCCGGGCTTTCGATGATCAGGACGGACCCGACAAGAATCATAGGGCACAGCCCGGTTAATAAAGGTGCTGCTGGTTGGCGAAGCTGATGTAATGCGCGAATGGCCCGCGTTAGCGAAAGCAGTCTTCTAAACATGTGTCCGCCCCCTTGCTCGTTTCACCGATTTAATGGTTTCGTCCAGCCGCTCCGTCACATTGGTCACGAATTCGTGCAGATCCAGGAGCTCTCCGGGGAATTTCTCGACGCGCTCTTTCATGTAAGCCAGAAGTCGCGTCAGTGGTTGGGCACGCTTGAGGAATTCGTCGCAGCGTTCCTGCCATTGGCGGCGTCCGTCGGGCGTCAATCGCCCCGATCGAGGATCGGCCGCGGGCGTGAAGTTTTCCGGCGAGTTCTGATTCGCTTCGCTGTAAAGGCGAATGCTGACTTGGATCAGATGATCCAGCTCCAGACGGGCAAGATCCAGCTCGTAAGCTTTGCCGTAGTCGCCCAGGATTGCCTGGGCCTTGGCGAGTGATGCCTCGGCGTTTCGCAGCGCCAACTTGTACGGCAGCACATCCTGAAGATCCTCGCGGATTCCGGCCCCCACGATGGCCTGGTAGGTCACTTCCTGATCGAGATTCGCGGAAAAAGCTTTGACGCTCAGTTTGTCTTCCGCGAGCAACTGCGTGCAATACTGTTCGAGGGCGGCCCGCATCACCGCGTAATCGCGCATCGAGCCGGACTCTCGGGCCTGGTCGCGGAGTCGCTCGTCCCGGATGAAGTGTCGCGCGTGCTTGTCGCCGACAAACTGGAGAGAGTACTGCGGGTTGTTCTTGAGAATATCGAGGTGGGCCTGGGCGCGGACGCGCTCCGGCGGCGTGCCTTTTTCCAGTTTTTCGTTGAGCAGTCGCCGGGCCGTGTCCCACTGGCCCATCCGCTGATGAAGCCCAATGACCAGCCAGTCGCGCTGGGATTGCAGGCCGGGATCGTCGCCGGCTTTGCCCAGCTTTTCGAGTCGCGAAAGGGCCTGATCGTACTGACCGAGCCTGTATTCGACCTGTGCGTTTCGAATCTCCCGGGCCGCGGGCGACAATGAGGCAAAGTCCGAATCTTCCTCAACCGTCGTACCGCCGGGAATGATCTCGGCGATTTCGCTTCGCATGAACTGTCGAAGGCCGAAGCGCGTGTCCAGTCGAATGGACCGGCTGGTTTCAATGGTGATCGTGCCCTCAAAGAACGTGCCGTCCTTCAGCACAACCGTGTCGCCCGCGGCGACGCCGCAAACCAACAATGTCAGTATAAGAGATCGCATCACCGTCATCCGACTTTTCCCCAATGCCTGCGCTACTGAACGGTCGCCGCGTCCACCTTTCGGGCGTAGGCCGAAAGGAACGCGTTGATCGCAATTCTTCTCGCATCCGAAGGGTTGGGCCCGCGGCAGCCGGGAAAATAATTGTATCCGATGCCCGAGGCGAGGTCGTGTGCGCTGTAGACGCCCACCGGCTTGCCCTCCCAGAGAATCGAGTACAAATCGCATCGTCCCGACGTCGCAAAACGTGAATGAAGGGCCTTGCGGAAGCGGACCGTCTCGGCGTGAAATCCCTGCGATCCGGGGATTCGGCCCGTGAAAACCGGGTCGGTTCGCGACAGTCGCTCCAGACTCACTTTCGAGTCCAGCTTGCGCAACGCGGCCTGAAAGTTCTCGTCCCAGTCCTCGTTGCCGCTGATCACGTCGATCAACACGAACTTCCCTTTGCTAAGAGCCTCGACAATCCGTTCGGCGGATTTGCCCTCCGGCGAAGCGTCCCCGGCGACATTCACCCAAAGCAGGTCGGCATCGCGGTCCGACTCCGCGACTTCGACACGATAGTTCGACTGCATCAGGCGGTTCATTGTCTCGATAAGATTCGGATAAGCCGGGACGTCGCCGCCCACTTGCAATTGGGCCGCCGACATCCGCTTGGACGAGGCCGCGGGCAATGCATAAGTCGAACCGGCGAACGAGCTACGCGGTGGACTGCCATCGGTCGCATAGGTCAGCAGTCGATCCATGAAAGCAAAAGACTCTCGGTGTTCCTTAGTGTTGTAGAGATGCCACTGGCACGACCAGCTCTCCTTGGGAATAAACAGAAAATGACGGAATCCGTTCCCCATCGCTTTCAATCCTGGGACTTTTAATGGCTCGTTCCCGCCGGCCAGAATCGCCGAAGTCGGCGGAAGATCCTCGAGCGAATAGTCGGGAAAGGCCCTCGAAATTCCGGAAAGGACACTTTCTCTCTGGTCCTCGGCTCCGGGATCGATATCGACGACGATCGACCCGCCGGCCAGGCAATACGTGCGGAGCTTGGCCCACGATTCCTCGGGCCATTCAAACTTGCCGACCACGCTCAGAATCAGAATGGGCACTTCCGCCAGCTCGCGGATTTCGCGATCAATGCTGGTTTGTCTCCACTGAAAGGGCTGAGAACGATTTCTGCCCAAGTAGGCCGCCAGGTGAGAGGCATCCCTTCGAAAAACCGCCAATCCCCGCTCGTCGTCTCCGGCGATGATCCTCTGGCAAACGGTTGGCGCACTTCCGGCCACCAGGAATCCCAGGGCGTTGGCCGTCAGATCGGGATTCGGAGGCGTGGCAAAGTTGCCCTGGCCATCGCGAATACCGAACATGGCTGTTCCCTGATCAAAATGAGCCAGAAGTGCTGACGCGGATTCGCGGAAGTGATCCTTCTCGTTGAAGTGAACGCGGCCCGTGATCTGTCCTGCGGCCAAAAGCCCGTTCCATTCAAACCGGGGGTCTGTGGGTACGCCCAGAATCTGGATACTGCGAAATTCCCTGCCATAGTTTTCGTCGAGCCACGCAAGCCCCGCTTCGACTGCGCGAAGCTGCCGCGACGCGGCGGTATAGGCTGTGCAATTCCGTCCACCCATGGCGAAGGCCATGTCGATTCCCAGGGTCAGACCGGCCGTTCCCCAACCCGTATTCCCGGCGGAAATCTGCCCGACTCCGCCGTATCTCGTCAGGCGGTCGGCAAAGGCGCCGCCGTAACTCTGGGCATCGGTCCAATACTGAATGGCATTCCTCCACACCTTGGCGTCCGGATCGACGCCCGCCAATCGGGCGTTTGCCAGCGATGCCATGACGGTAAACGTCGTCGTGTGGATTGACTGAACCGCCCCGCGGGCGGTGGCGGATTCCGCCGCCGATCGCTCTCCCCACCCGCCATCCGCAAGCTGAGCGTCGGTCAGGAAAACAACGTCGCGCCGAATAACGCTTGAGTAATCAGCGGGTTGCGGCGATCCGGCGAGGCAACCCAGGCGCGCTGCGACCGTGACCACGGCCCAGTTCTGACCTTGGGGCGGCGCCGCCGCGGCCAGCCAATCATAAGCCTTCTTGAGTCCTTCCCAATTCGGATCAATACCGGCCAGCGCGTTTGCGACCACGGACGTTGACTGGATGGCGGGCTCGCCGCCGCCCTGTGCGCCCCAGAATCCATCGGGGTTTTGCATTCCGCGCAAGACCTCAACGCTTCGATCGAAAACTTCGGCGACCTGATCCTCGACGATGCTGCGAATGGGGATGTATCGCACCGGAATCGGCATGGAAGACGGTCCTTCCGAGCCAAGGTCCTTTTCGACCTCACGGAAGCTGAAGCTCCGAACGGCAATGGCCTCTCCGAAATTGGACGGCCGCAAGACCACCCAGGCGGCGCCGCTCTGATGCGTAAAGGGGGGCAATTCAACGACGCCGTGCGGGAACAGCAGGCGCTGTATCCGATCGGTGTCTTCGGGCTCTGGATCCGCGATGGTCACTTCCGCGGCGATCTGTTCGCCATCGGCCCAGAGCATGGGAATGACTGCGGGTACGCCGCCCCGAACCTCCTGCGACCCACCCCCCTCGATCTCCCATTCGTAGCTTCGTCCGCCGCGCAGCGCCCCGGAGATTCGCAGCCAGATTTCCAATTGCGATATGCGGCCGGCGCCGCCCCGGCCGCCGCCGCGCGTGCTTACCAGCAAGCCGGAACCGTTGAAACCCACGAAAAGCTCGCGGCGCAAGACGGAGAGCGGCTGATCCGACCGCACCACAACGCGGCCGAAGTCCAGTCGGGGATCGTCAAAGCTGTAGACTATTTCCTTGCCCGCCACGCTGATTCGCCCCTCGGCCCGCGTGAACGGAAGCTCGTCGTAGTTGCCGATGGCCATCAAGTTCGGCCCGGCCTTCGCGATTGAAGAGAAGGTCAATGAAAATACAGCTATTCCTGACCAGGTGGCGATCTGGAAGAACCGAGAAGTTGCACGGCTGGATTCTTGTCTCATGAATTGATCCCCGGGGCGGCTGCCAAATCCTCCGTCGCACTGATGTCAAATCCGGGCGTGACGGCGATTCATTTGATCCGCCGATCGAAACAGGGTCTGGATCAAGTTCCTATTTAGGAATTATTGTCCGTGCTGCAGCCGCCGACGTTGCTAACATGCTTTCCTAGGGGCCTATGGCACAAGTTGTGGCACGGGTCTTCAACCTGTGTTTTCACCGGTTACAAACCGGTGCCACATGAGCCTCAATGCCTTTTGCCATAGGCTGCTAGGGTCGCGGCAAGCTTTCCCGGCGTTCAACATGATACTATGCACGAATTGAGCTGCAAGGCGAATCAGCGGTTGCATCGGAGGCAAGCGAGAGTTGTTGGGGATCATCCGGTGCGCCGTCACGTGGCCGCCAATGACAGCAAGGCAAAGCTTCTGGCGCGCGGATCCGGTCTGGTAGGCGCTGCGTGCGTGAAAAGAAGGGTGCAATGGCTACTTTTTTTGCATCCGTTTGGTGGCCAGGCCTTGCGGCGTGGGCAGCCGCACCTGCCAGGCGAGGCCAAGATAGCGCATGGTGAGAATCACCAGGTAACTCATGTCGACTTCCCACCACCTTAGCCCGTGGCGGGCAGAGGATGGGAATGCGTGGTGGTTGTTGTGCCAGCCTTCGCCGAAAGCAAGAACGCCGAAGATCGCGTTGTTGCGACTCTCATCGTCTCCTTCGAACGGGCGATATCCCCAAAGGTGACAGATCGAGTTGATGCTCCAGGTGATGTGATGCCCGACGAAGATTCGAGCCAGCCCGCCCCAGAGAAGACCCAGAAGTGCTCCCGTCCAGCTCCAGGTCAAAAGTCCCCCCAGAGCCGTGGGAATCAACAGACCTAGGAACACCCATACGCCAAAGAGCCGACTGACAATGTGCCAGAGACGGTCCGAGTCCAGATCGCGCACGTAGCGACGAAGGTGCGGATAGTCGTCCTTGAAGATCCATCCGATGTGGGCGTGCCAGAATCCCTTGATCACGCCACGGACCCCGCCGCCGTAATGATGCGGCGAATGAGGATCGTCTTCGTGATCGCTGTGCTCATGATGTCGTCGATGGATCGCCACCCAACGAAGCAGCGGCCCCTGAACCGCCATCGAGCCAAGCACCGCAAGCAAGAACTTAATGGGGCGGAACGTGTTAAAGGCCCGATGGGTGAACAGTCGGTGAAATCCCACGGTCACGCCCAGGCCCGCGACGACATACATTCCAATCAGGAGAAAAAGTTCTACCCAGGTGATGCCGCGACCCCAAAGAAGCGTGATCGCCGCGATCAATCCAAGAAATGGGAGTATGACTCCCAGAAGTGTCGTCACGCGTTGCAGGCGCGTGGCCGATGCATTCATGACCGTGTCGGCTTTCGGCTGGGACGCAAGCCGTCCTGGTGTTGTGGATGGAGC
>JBGTDB010000460.1:0-8110 GCA_041748515.1 Phycisphaerae bacterium | reverse complement strand
CATACGTTAAATTCGGTCTGTCGGGATTTGGGTTGATAAGGTTGTCGAATCTGTAGATTCGACCATCAGGATCACGGTGTGAATACTTCGACGCGGTCCTTTCATCGAGGTTGTCCGGATCATATTTGATGTATGGCCGGTTGAACGTCACCGATCCACTGCCACTATAGTAAAAGATTGTGTCGTGATTATTAGGGAAACCCGTAAACGCGAGTCCCTTGGCAAATGTGCGTCTCCAAATAATCTCACTTTGGAAATTGTTCTGCCCGAAAACCTGGTCGAGCATGACCTTGACGTAGTGGGATGCGTGCCAGTCGCAATGGTAGTAGAAACTGCCGGTTTTCTTGAGCACGCGGGCAAGTTCAACGCAGCGAGGCCGCATGTATTCGATGTACGCCTGTGTGGAAGCGTGGCGGTCCTCGAAGGCCCGCTTCTCTTTCGTTTCGCCCCAGAACACTTCGTAGTTGCGATTCGAGTTGAATGGCGGGTCGATGTAGATCAGGTCGACGCAGCCATCGGGCAGTTTGCGAAGCTGCTCAAGGCAGTCTCCGCAGTAAATGACACGCGTATCAATCAGCGTCGAGGGCTTGCCAGGTTTAGAAGTCGCCGTCTTCGTTGGGCGGACCGCTCGCTGTGATTGGATTCTCTTGCTATCCGGCTTCCGTGCCATGCCGGAATTCTACTGTGCGGAGTCTGTTCGGGCAACCGTCTCATCCTGTCCGCGCCGCGAGAATTGCCCCGATCGCTTCACCAACACCACCAGGCCGCGCGCCCGGCGCGTTATCAAATTGTTGAAGGGCCCGACGGTGCGGCAGCTGGGCGGAAGCGGCTCGCGCGCGAAAAAGCGCCCGTACCAAACGAACCCAAACGAAATGCGCGTAAGTCCTTATCCCACAACGACTTACGGCGAAATGAGCCTCGGCCGAACGAAGCCAAAAATGGAGGAAACGAACCCAATTACACGCTGTTTTGACACAGTTTCAGGGTATTTCCGACGATTGCTCGCGCGAAATCTCCGCCTTTCGTCGATCCCCAGCCGCCCTATTGCCATGCGATCACAGGCGTCAGTCCTGAATCGCGGGGCTAATTGTGGCGCCTTCCCCCGCCGCGCCGCCCCGAAGGAGCGATTCGTACACGTGCAGATGTTCCTCGACGAATCGCCGCAGTCCGAACGACTCGTAGGCCATGCCGTGCGCGGTCTCGCGGACCTTTGCCTGAGCCTCGCGGTCGGCGAGCACCCGCGCAAGCGGAACCGGATTGAACCGCCCGGCCGATCGCTTGAAAAGGAGCCCCCCGACTTTGTGCGCAACGAACTCGGTCACCGAATGCACGGCCGACCCAATGACCGTCGTTTTTGCCGCCATCGCCCAGGCGATGCTCGTTGTGGAGGTGTCCCCCTCGGCCGCAATGACCAGCACGTCGGAATGAGGCACAAGCTCCTCGAAGGCAAATCGCCGATAAGTGCGGACCAACGAATGCTCCGTTGGCAGACTGCGGGCGATCCGCTCGATGCGATCCGCCTCGTCCGACTCGCCGGGAAGGACGATGCGAAGCTTCCGATCGAGGTGATTTACGAGGGTGACGGCCAGGAAGGCGTCTCGTTGTCCGGATCGACGGGACGCCGGCTCGGGAACCAGTACGACAAAATGATTGTCGGCAATGCCCAGCTCAGTCCGGATTGGCCGCTTCCGTGCGGCATTGATGACTCCGAAATCAACGCCCGGCCGAACCACGGTGCATGCGTCGGCGGAGACACCGCCTTCGATCAATCGACGACGCACCCATTCCGTCGGGCAGACGACCGTCAAACGGCCGGTTCGGGCGATCGTCCGAATCAGCCGCGACCGGCCGACGGCCAGGTGCGGATCGAAGAGCTCCAACACCATCGGCATTCCCGCTGGCGAGGCGGTCGCGGCCGCATCCGGGCCCCAGGCGTGGATGAGATCAACGCCGTTTTTCCTGAGAAACTCCGATATCCGATAAGCCACAAACGCGGCCGCGCCGACAGGCCCGCGAATCACGGTGGTCTTTCGGCCCAGCCGGCGCAGTTCCGACAAGGCGTCGGGGTGCGTGACGGCCAGGATCTGCCGGAACCGATCCGGCGGCAGCCGGTCAAGCAGTTGACCCACGGCCGCGCGATGCTCCCAACAATTCGTTTTATCGAACAGGTGACAAACCGTAAACATTCGGCCATTGTGAAGCGTCAAATGTCAGTTGTCGAATGGTGTTTGCCGTCTTCCGAGCTTCTTCCAAGAGCGAGCCGCGGGCATTATCTCGCGGCAAGAGGATTTGATGTGAGTGTGGCACCGCCGTCTCGGTGGTGGAAACATGGGCGAGACACCCGTGCCACATTTTTCACCAAAAGATGCCAAGGCCGAATCGGCGTGTAATCCATGCGAATTGGAATCCTGACCAGCACCGAGACTCGACATCGCTTCTTCGCCAACGCGATGAGCGCCTGGTTTCCCGTTGCGGCCGTCTGCTACGAGGAAGTTGCCTACAAGCAGGCGACGATCGATACGGGCGATCTCTCGCGAGACGAAGCTGCAATTGTGCGTGATCACTTCGCCGAACGCACCCGACAGGAAGAAATTTTCTTCGGCCACGACGCCGAATGTGTAAGAAACGCAATCGACCACGGCAGTCGCGAATCCACAATCTATCGCAACTTTTCCGGTCCTGCCTGCGGCGCGCGTCAGTTTTCGGATAACCAGATTGTCCAAGTACTGGATTCTCCAAATCGGCCTTGCCCCGCCGCTCGCAAGATCCCACCCGGCGAACTGAACGCAGCGGCCACGTTGGATTTCCTGTTGTCGCATGAAGTGGACACCGTTGTCGTGTTTGGAACTGATCTGATCAAGCCTCCGCTGCTGGGCCGCTGGCCCGGCCGGATGATCAACATGCACCTTGGCCTGTCGCCCTACTATCGCGGCACGGCCACCAACTTCTATCCGCTGCTGAATCTGGAGCCGCAGTACATCGGTGCGACCATTCACCAAATTGACGCGGGCATCGACTCCGGCCCCATTCTTCAACACGCCCGCCCGCAACTGTTGCCCGACGACCCGCCTCACGTCATCGGCTGCAAGGCCATCCTCGCGGGAATCGACGCAATGGCGAATGTTCTGAGAGGCTTCGCCGCCGGCGGCCGGTTGGAGGGCGTCTCCCAATGGACCGTGCCGAATCCGCGACTCTATCTGCGAAGGGATTATCACCAGCGCCAAGTGGTCGAACTCTATGGCAAGATTGCCGACGGCCTTCTTCGCGATGCCATCCACCGCGCCAACGCCGCGCCGCCTCCAAGACTTGTTCAACCGTCCGGGAATACAACAGGCGCGAGCCACGGCTCGCCTGGAGCTTCGCCCTCTGAAGGCTCGAATAGAATCGGGGATTCGCCTTAGAAAACCGCTGAATCCGACTCGCGGCGAAAGCCGATCATGGCGAAGTCGTCGCTGACCGCGCCGCGCCCCAACTCGACAAACCCGTGACGGAACAGTCCGATGACCATGTCGTCGAAATGTTTGTGCAACTCGGCCGCGACTTCGCTTGCAATCCGCGGCCGATCATGCGAAGCATCGTCCATTGACGGTTTTGCCGGCCGGGCGGCGGAGGGATTGGGATAGACGATCCAGAGCGATGCATCAGGTGCGAGCCGCCCGCTTAGCTTGCCCGCAAAATAGACGGCTTCATCCGCCGATTGCGGTGCGATCAGAGCCAAATCGATTGATCCGATCGGCGGCCGCTCAACGTCGGCCAAGTGCCTTTCAATCTCCTGCCGGGCCTCGATGCCATGCCCGCCGAGCCAAACGCGCAGACCGGGGCGAAGCTTCCAGATCTCCCCGACGCTTGCGGATGTTCCTATTTCGTGGCGAGGCATCGGCAATTCACCAGATCACCTGATTCCCTCATTCCGTTTGGCCCTGCCAGAACGATAGAACCCGATCGACCTCGGCCTTGCTGCCGATGATAAGCGGAGTACGTTCGTGCAAGGCGATCGGCGACTTATCAAGAATGCGCATCTTTCCGTCTGTAGCAGCACCCCCCGCATGTTCGGCGATCATCGCCAGTGGATTGGCTTCGTACAGCAATCGCAGTTTCCCCTTCGGCGCATTTTCCATCGTCGGGTAGAGGAACACGCCGCCCTTGATCAGCGTTCGATGAAAGTCCGCAACCAGTGATCCGATGTAGCGCAGGCCATATCCGCCGGCTTCGGGAGACTTCACCCATTCCAGATAGTCGCGAATTCCCTTGGGAAACTTGGACCGATAGGCTTCGTTGATGCTATAGGTCTTTCCGGAAGCGGGCATGGTGATGTTCTCGCGGCACAAACGATACGCGCCGATCGACGGATCGAGCGTGAACATGTGGACGCCGTGCCCGGTCGTATACGCCATGACCGTGCTGCTGCCATAGACGACGTATCCGGCGGCCACCTGTTTGTAGCCCGGCTGAAGGATGTGATCCATCACGCTCGCGTTGGTGACCCCCTCGCGCCGCTGTAAGATCGAAAAGATGGTTCCGATCGAAACGTTGACGTCGATGTTGCTTGAGCCATCCAGCGGATCGAACAGAACGATATACTTGGCGACTTCGTCAGGTTCCTTGATGATGCGGGGTTCGTCGTCCTCCTCGGATACCATGATGCCAATGTTGCCGCGATATCCAAGACACGAAATGATCGTCTCGTTGGCCAGCCGGTCGAGCTTCTGTATCAGCTCGCCCTGCACGTTGGTGTCACCCGTACTGCCCAGCACGTTGAGAATACCGGCGCGGCGAACGTGAGCCGAAATAACCCGCGTGGCCAGAAGAATTCCTGTCAGCACCAGGCTGAACTCACCCGAGGCTTCGGGGTGAGCCCGCTGCATCTCGATAATATGCTGTTCAATGGTTCTGACGTGAGGCGTCGGCTCGTCAAGTTGGGGCATGGGGCGACTCCTTGCTGAGCGCAGCGGCGGCTTCGAGGCCGCAATTCAGTTCAATGCTCCTTCGCGGAAAGCCACGCGAGCCGATTTAGCCGTGCGGTCCCGCGTCGCAATGCCGTTGGCATCCTAGACGCCCGGTGGCCCAAAGACAACGCGGAATTGTATGATCCTCAACCCGCCGCCGCCGGCGCGGCCGCGATCTACGGCCGCACAAATTTATTCGGAAAGACCCGGCGTCGTCAGCCTTCGAGCATCGAGGCGATTTCTTGAGTCGTGGGGGCGGCCGGGATGCGCTGGACAGGTTCGTTTCGCTCGTCGAGGCGTATGACGCTTGGCTTATACTTGCCTTCGCGGACGATCGACTCCTCAATTCGGCAAAATGACATGATGATGATTCGGTCGCCGGCGGCCCCGGTGCGGGCCGCGGCCCCGTTGAGAATGATGCGCCGCGATCCAAACGGCTCGGGGATGGCATAGGTTTCAAGGCGAGCCCCGGTGTTGATGTTGGACACGAGGATTTTTTCGTACGGATAGAGCCCGACGGCCTCCATCAGCTCGATGTCCACGCCGAGGCTGCCTTCGTAGTGCAGGTCGGATTGGGTCACGCAGGCCTGGTGCAGCTTGGACTTGAGTACCTCGATCAGCATCGTTTTCCGCCCTTCATCCGCGGGTCCGGCCGGTCGCCGAACACGGACACTCGATTATCGTCTCGTCGGACCGCAATCTCATAAGACCCGGGCCCGGCCGCAAACTGCAAAGTTTCCATGTAATCCCTGAACACCAAGCGTCCGTGCAGAGCTTCTGGCCATTCCGACCCTCCCAAGCTATTCTTGCGTACCAATACGGGACTGTCAAAACCGACGATATGGATTATGCGTTTTCGCCCTCCGCGGCGAGCGCTCCCCCGCGGGACGCGAATTCGCCGGGGTTGTTTCGCTTTTCATCGGGCCCGAAGGAGGCCAGAAACGATGGGTTCAAAACTCGTTTGGTTATCATTGCTGGTTCCGATTGGCGGGTTTGCCCTCATCGCCGGCTTCTGCTGAGGACATCCCCTTCGCATGCTCGGTACGGGCATGGTCGTCGCCGGAATTCCCCTGGTCATCGGGCTTTCCATGAAAAAACCGAAGAAGTAGACCTCCACCCACCGCCCACTGAGGTTTTCACCGATTCGGACCACTAGCTGCCATTGCCACCCGTGGACGGTCGGCGGCGGAGGCTCTTCTTTTCGCTCGCCTGGCGCTTGGCCGTCAGTCGTCTCGCGACCGACGCACGGGACACGCGCGTCGGCACCCGCGTCTTGGGCCGGTGCAGAGACTGGGCCAGCAATTCAAAAAACCGATCAACGGCCGCCGACCGATTGGCCCGCTGCGTGCGAAAGCGCATTGACGACACCCGGAGCATTCCGTCCCGCGTGACTCGCCCGCCGAGCCGGGCAAGAATCCGCCGGCGTTCCTCGGGAGAAAGCGCATCGGTCCCCGCCAGATCGAACGAGAGTACCGCCCGCGTGTTAACCTTGTTGACGTTTTGTCCGCCCGGACCACCGCTCGTGGTGAATTGGAATGACAACGCATCCTCGCCGATCCGGCGGCGCAGCTCGGTCATCAGTGCTTCGATGTCTTGATCTGTCTGCATGACATCATGTTAATCCGATCTCAGCAATTTTCAGCGCCTCGAGGAGGGCGATAGACCGGATTCGTATTACTCGTTATCCACGAAGTCGGCGTGTGCGGTTCGGCGTCGCTCGGTTTCTTCCTGGAGAATGCGTCGCTCCTGCGGCGTCAGCGAATCCATCCCCGATCGCGAGATCTTGCCGAGAATCTCTTCGACAAGTTGCTGCCGCACGTGCCGATCTTTGCGCTCCCTGTCTTCGCGAAGAGCCGCCTTCCGGGCCCGGCGGGCGGCAAAGTAGCCCACCCGTCGCGGCGGCCGAGGCACGTAATCAAAGCTCTCGGACGTTCCGCCGCTGCCGTAGCCGAATTCACCAAGTTCGGCGTCTTCGCGATACTTGACCATGCGGCGCGTCTGCCAGCAGGTGATGTATCCGAAAACCGCGATCATGATCAGCAGCCACCCCTCGGCCACGAACAGTCCGAACAGGGCGATGCCGATGGCTCCGACCATGCCCGTGCCGGTGGCGATTTCGATAGACTCCCGATATCCACGGCGCGGCCAAAGCCATGCCTGAAGCACTCGCCCGCCGTCAAACGGAAAAATGGGCAGCATGTTGATAAGAAGCAGGAAGTAGCTGATGCCGAAAATGCGAATCAGCCAGGTCTGCCCCGTCGTCGGCAGGAACATCGCGTCGGCCGGCTGAAGCGGATGCAGCGGATTCCACGGCACCGCCCCCAGGCTCCCCGCCCACGCCGCAATCGCACCGGAACAAATCGCGCAGATGGCCACGTTGACCATCGGGCCGGCCAGGGCCGTCACCATGTGGGCCCTCGGATCATGGGGCGGCTGAACGTAGGCCAGCCCGCCAAGCGGCCAAAGCAAAATCTCGTCGGCTTGCCCGCCGGTCCGCCTTGCCCCCCAGCAGTGGCCGAACTCGTGCAGAAGCACAATCCCGAAAAGAATGGCGTACAACCCCAGCCCGTCGATCAGCACCGTGGAAAGCTGCCAGGGAATCTCCGATCCGCGCGGCGGAAGCTGCATCCAGACCACGACCACCGCCGCAAGCACAAAGGCGACGTGTACGCGGATATCGATCGATCGAACCCGCCCCACGCGGAACGACCAATTGATCGGATTGTCCAGCGGCCTTTCGGTCGGAATCATTCAACCCCCCCCACGACTACGCCCAACGGGTTACACAAAGCGGTGTTACTTGGGCGTTCTCACTGCGAAACGCGATCGTCTCCAAGGTTGTGGCACGGTTGACTCCATTCGTGTGGCGCGGGCGTCTCCAATTTGTGGTACGGCCGCCACAAATGTATGGCACGGTCGTCTCGCCCGTGAATCCACCGCAACCCCTAGTGGTTGCACACCGCCTACTTTGCGGGTTGTTTATTTTCTTTCCGAGCCGCGCCCGTCGATCAGGACCGCGACAGGTATGGAGCGGAGCAGCGAGCACCGGAGTCGGGCACGCGATCCTCAAAAACCCGCAAATTGCGGCGTGTCGGTCCACTCGCCTGCGATCTCCCCGCCATGAACGGCAGTGCGGCCGCGGCCACCCAGCCGGAAGCGGCAGC
>JBGTDB010000459.1:0-7957 GCA_041748515.1 Phycisphaerae bacterium | reverse complement strand
TCACGGCTCACCAGCGTTTGAAGCCCGTCGAGCGTCGCCCTGACCAGGTTTCGCGGGCTATTGGAGCCGTAACTCTTGGTCAGAATGTCGTGAACGCCGGCCAACTCGAGCACGGCCCGAACGCTGGTACCGGCGATGACGCCGGTTCCGGGACTGGCCGGAACCATGACGACCTTGCTCGCCCCGAATCGGCCGATAACCCGATGAGGAATCGTGCCGCGGACCAGCTTAATCGGGGCCAGTGCCTGGGTCGCGACCCGCTTGGCTTTTTCAACGGCGGACGGAACTTCGGGGGACTTGGCATAGCCAATTCCCACGCGGCCTCGTCGATCTCCGACGACGACCAGCGCCCCAAAACTGAACCGCCGCCCGCCCTTCACGACCTTTGCGCAACGGTTGATCTGGACGACGTTTTCGTCGATGCCGCTTTGTTCGTCGCGGTCACGCGACTGAGGCGGCGGTGCCATTTTTTTAGGTTCTGCTTCGGTCATGTTGTCGGCCTGCCTGCGATTCGAGCCGTTCGGCCCGCCGCATGTTCCATTGCCCTAAAATTTCAATCCCGCCTCACGGGCCGCGTCCGCAAGCGCCCGAATCCGACCGTGGTATCGATAGCCGTTGCGATCAAACTGAACGGCTTGAATGTCCTTCGCAATGGCTTTCTCAGCCAGAATTTTTCCGACCGATTTTGCAGCATCGATGTTGCCGCCGTACTTTACCGAGCCGCGAAGATCCTTGCTTCGCGTGCTTGCCTCGCAGAGCGTCGCCCCTGAAACGTCGTCAATGATCTGGGCGTAGATATTCTGAAGGCTGCGATAAACCGTCAGCCGTGGCCGTTGCGGCGTTCCGTTCACGCGATTGCGAATCACGTGCTTTCGTCGTAGACGCCGCGCCGTTTTTATTTCGTGAAGCTTCATACTATTCGTCACACCGGGCCGAGCCGTGTCGTTCTCGTGTTCGCTACGCTCCGCCGGTCAGCGCCTTGCCCTGCTTACGACGGACGACTTCGCCCTCGTAACGGATGCCTTTTCCTTTGTACGGCTCGGTCTTTCGCAACGCTCGAATCTCGGCGGCGAACTGCCCGACCACCTGTTTGTCCGACCCGCGTATCACGAACTGGGCCGGCTCGGTTTCGCCTCGGGCCGCTTCGCGCTCGACCGTTACCTCGACGCCCTTGGGGACCGGCAGCTCGAACTGCGAGCCGATCCCGCGCCTGCGGCCGGAGAAACCGACGTTCAAATGCAGCGTCTGCCCCTGAAGCTTGCAGTTGTAGCCGGTGCCGTAAATCTGCAAGCGCTTCTCAAAGCCGGTATGCACGCCCTGGACCATGTTGGCCACGAGAGACCTGGTTAGGCCCTGGTTGGCACGGGCGACTTTGGAGTCGTCGGCCCGTTCGACCGAGATCAGCTTGGCCCCCTCATCGAACACAACCCTGGCATTGGACGGAGTCCGCCAAGTGCTGGTTCCTTTGGGTCCGGTTACGGCCACCTGCCCGGCGGCGACCTTCACGGACACCCCGGAGGGCACCGAAATCGGTTTTTTTCCCAGGCGCGACATCGATACACCTCGTCTTGGCAACAGCGGCCGGTCGAAACCGGCGAATTAATAGACCGTACAAAGCAACTCGCCGCCGACGTTCTGCTCGCGACAGGAACGATCGCTAAGCACGCCCCTGGGCGTGGAAACGATGGCAATTCCCAGTCCGTCAAGCACGCGGGGCAGCTGGTCCACCTTTCGATAAACGCGGCAACCGGAATGCGACTCGCGATTGAGTTGCCGGAGCACCATTTCGCCGCGAGGACCGTATTTCAGTTGAATCCGAAGGATACCCTGTTTGTCATCGGCGATCACGTCGTATCCGTCGACGTAGCCTTCTTCGCGCAACACCCGGGCGATTCCCTCTTTCAGTTTCGAGGAGGGAATCGTTACCTGGCGCCGCCGCACACGCACGGCGTTGCGAATTCTTGTCAGCATGTCCGCTATCGGATCAGACCACATCGATTGTACCTTACTAGAGCGAATCCATTCCTGTACCAGCGATTACCAACTTGCCTTGCGCACACCGGGGATCACCCCGTCATGGGCCAGATTGCGGAAGCAAATGCGGCAAAGTCGAAACTTGCGATAGACCGCGTGAGAGCGGCCGCACAACTGACATCGCCGAACCACCCGGCTCTTGAACTTCGCCGGCTCGTTCGCCTTGTTGATCCAAGCCGTTGTGGCCATCAGTTCTCCTGCTCCGCGGTTTTCCGCAACGGAAGCCCCAAAAGCGTCAGCAATTCCCGCGCATCCGTGTCATTCTGGGCGCTGGTCACAAACGTAATATGCATGCCCTGCGTGAAAGTCACCCGGCCCACGTCGATCTCCGGGAAGATCGATTGATCCGTGACGCCCATCGAGTAATTTCCGCGGCCGTCGAAACTCTTGGGATTCAGCCCGCGAAAGTCGCGAACGCGGGGAATCGCCGTGTTGAATAGCCGGTCGATGAACTCGTACATCCGGCGACCGCGAAGCGTCACCCGACAGCCAATATCCATGTCCTTCCGCAATTTGAAGTTCGACACTGCGACCCGCGATCGGCGGACCTGCGGCTTCTGGCCGGTAATCTTCGCCATGTCCTCCATGGCCGCGGGCAGACGATTCTTGTCCTGGGCCGGCGAGCCGGTTCCCATGGTGACCACGACCTTCTTCAAGGCAGGCACGGCCATGGGATTGGCAATGCCCAATGCCTGTTGCAAGGCCCCGGCTGTTTCGCTGCGATATTTTTCCAGTAACCGAGCCATCCCGGCTTACTCCCTTTGGCCGTCTACCTGGCGGCCTTGTTCTCGGAACGAGCGAGCACGTGCAACGTGCTTCCAGAAGCGCTCACCCGCCGCTTGGCGACCAGCGCCCCGCGTTGGTCTCGCTCAACCTCAAAATGCACGCGACGAGGCTTCCCCGCGCCGGAATCCACCGGCAAAACGTTTGACAGGTGAATGGGGGCTTCCTTCTGGATGCGGCCGCCCTGGGGGTTTTTTCGGGTAGGACGCACGTGTCGAAAAACCACGTTGACCCCTTCTACGAAAACCCGGTTCTTTTCCGGATCAATGCGGAGCACCTTCCCGCGCGCCCCGCGATGATCGCCGGAGATCACCTCAACCAAATCGTTCTTCCGAATGTGCCTGGCCATAACCGCTTTCCGTCGCCATCTCGGGGCAAGAGGCCCCCGGCGGATCAGACAACCTCTTCCGCCAACGAAATAATCTTCATGAAGTTCTTGTCTCGCAGCTCGCGGGCAACGGCCCCGAAAATTCGCGTCCCGCGCGGCTCGTTCTTTTCATCCAACAGCACCACGGCGTTGGAATCGAAACGAACCAAGCTGCCGTCGGGGCGCCGCGTCGCCCGCCTGGTTCGAACGACGACCGCCTTGGCCTTGCGGCGCTTGGAGCGGTCCTTGCGATCGGCACCGCCGGAAAACTCGCTATTGGGCAGGGCCTTCTTCACCGTTACCATGACGATATCGCCGATGCTGGCAGTCTTTAGCCGATACTTCCCGGGGCGGGCCGTGCTGCCTTTGTAGACGTTGAACACCATCGCCTGCTTGGCGCCGGTGTTGTCGGCCACGTCCACCATTGTAAACATCTGAATCATGAACTAATTCCGCTGTTGTCCGTCCCGACAAGTTCAACCCTGTTATTCCGCGTTCGACCGCCGCAAAATCCGATTCAGTCGCCACACCTTGGTCTTGGAAATCGGGCGGCAAGCCATGACTTCGACGAGATCGCCGACGCGGGCCTCGTTCTTCTCGTCGTGCGAGTGAAGACTCGTCGAACGAGTGTAGTATTTTCCGTATTTTGGATGCCGAACCATGAATTCAAATCGCACGCGAATCGTCTTGTCGCCCTTGTCCGAGACGACAAATCCAGTGCGCGTTTCACGTACAGTTCGATTCGAATTCAAACGTTCGGCCTGTGCCACTGCCATCATCAAGCTACCTCAGCCGCATAATCTGACCGGGCCGAAAGCTGCCGGTCGCTTCAGCGCTATTCAGCCTCCGTGACGATGCGATGCAATCGCCTCGAGGTGATATTGTTTCTCTTCGATGCCCGTTTCACCGCGCTCACGCAGCACGGTAAGAATTCGAGCGACATCCTTTCGCACGGCCCTGAGCCGATGCGGATTTTCCAGCTTCTCGGTCACCGCCTGGGCCCGAAGGTCGAACAGGTGGCGACGAATGCGATCGAGTTCGGCATGCAGGTCGCCGGCTTTCATCTCGCGCAATTCGGAAATCTTCATCGCAAGTCTCCCGGCCGACCCTATAGCCCGTGACGACGCCGAACGAACCGGCAGCGATACGGAAGCTTCTGCGCCACGCGAAGCATCGCCGTGCGGGCCACGTCTTCTTCCACTCCGCCGATCTCGTACAGAACCTGCCCCTCATGAACCACGGCAACCCAGAACGCCGGATCGCCCTTGCCCTTGCCCATCCGCGTTTCCAGCGGCTTGGAGGAAACAGGCTTGTGCGGAAACAAGCGAACGTACACACGACCTTCGCGCTGGAGAAAGTGAGTCGCGGCCACTCGGCCGGCCTCAATCTGTCGAGCGGTGACCCATCCGGTTCCTAGAATCTGGAGCCCGTATTCACCGAAGGCAACCGTGTTGCCGCGGTGGGCCTTGCCGCGGGCCTTGCCGCGCTGGCTTTTCCGCCACTTCACTCTTTTGGGCATCATCGCCATGGGTCACACTCCGAGCCATTGGGCCCGAAAACTTCCAATCCTAGCCGCGCTTACCCCGGCGACCCTCGCGCTGGCGCGGAGCGCTGTCATCGACAACAGGCTCTTCGCCGTACCGGCCCTTATACAGCCAGACCTTGATACCGATGGTGCCATATTTCGTCTTACAGACGGCCAAACCATAGTCCACGTTGGCCTGCAACGTGTGCAACGGAATCGAGCCGCGAATCTGCGTTTCCTGTCGGGCCATTTCGGCACCACCGAGCCGGCCGGAGCAAGTAATTTTCGCCCCCTTGGCCCCAGCGGCGAGCGCCGCGTCAATCCGCATTTTCATCACCCGGCGGAAGCCTGCCCGTTTCTTCAATTGTTCACCGACTGCTTCGGCCACAAGCTTCGCATTGCGATCCGGATCCTTGATCTCCACGATGTTGAGATTGATGTTCCGGTCGATCAGGTTTTCAAGCGCTTCCTTGAGCTTATCAACTTCGGCACCCTTAGGTCCGATTACCAAGCCGGGCCTGGCGGTATGCAGCAGAACCTTTACTTCGTTTCGCGTCCGCTCGATCTCGACCCTGGCCACGGCCGCGTAAGGAGGCTGGCGGTTGAGCTTTTCATCAACGAAATTGCGAATCCTCTGATCCTCGATCAGGAACTCGGCGAAGGCCGCCTTGGGCGCAAACCAGCGCGAGCGCCACTCTTCAGTGATGCCGATTCTAAAGCCTACCGGGTTTACTTTTTGACCCACGTGCTGCTCCGCCCAATATTCAAACGACCGAAGACTTCAACACTCTTCGATTCTTCACGAGTTTCGACTTCGACCTACGGACCTCTTGGAATTCAAAACGTATACAAGCTCTTTAACTCGAGTCCTACGACTTCTCCGCCAGAGCTACCGTAATGTGGCTGGTGCGCTTGGCGATCGGATGAGCCCGACCGCGATCCTTCGGGCGCCAGCGATGATAGTAAGGCCCGCCGTCAACCCGGGCGTCCTTGACGAACAACCGCCGCGTGTCGGCTTCCTGTTCGTCCGCGTTGACCATGGCCGACTTCAGGACCGCCTGCACAAACCGCGCTCCGCGCCGGTTGTTGAAGCGGAGCTGCTCCATCGCCTGGTCGCACGGCATGCCGCGAATCAGTCCAACCAGAAGCCTAGCCTTTCGCGGCGCGATGCGGGCGAAACGGTGCCGGGCAAAAAAGATCTTTTGAGTTTCGCTTTTCGTTGCCATTCGGATCGTTCCTCCGGCGATTCAACACCCGCCGGGTAAGTTATTCCTTGCCCTTCTTGGTCCCAGAATGGCCCCGGAACATTCGCGTCGGACTGAATTCACCGAGCTTGTGTCCGACCATGTCTTCGGTCACGTACACCTGATGAAACATCTTGCCATTATGCACTTCGAACCGAACGCCGATGAACTCCGGCACGATCGTACATCGTCGCGCCCAGGTACGAATCGGCGGCCCACCGCCGGCTTCCTTGATGCGAGAAACCTTTAGGTATAGTTTCTCGTCGACGTATGGACCCTTTTTTGCGGAACGCGCCATTTTGAGCCTCATCAGAGAGCCGACAAATCGGCTCAGACAACCACTCCCTTGCCGGCTCGCACGCCGGACGCGATTCTACTTCTTCGGAATGGGCAGTTGCCCGTAACGACGACTTCGTCGTCGCCGCATGATTCGAGCATTCGATATATTCTTTGGCGATCGCGTGCGGCCGCCCTTGGCCAGCTTTCCGGTCGGGCTGCACGGATGCCGCCCGCCGCCGCTTCGACCTTCACCGCCGCCCAGCGGGTGGGCTACCGGGTTCTGTGCCGTCCCGCGAACATGCGGCCGCCGTCCGCGGTGTCGCGTTCGCCCGGCTTTGCCCCAGCGAATGTTCTGGTGTTCGATGTTGCCCACCTGCCCGATGGTCGCCCGGCATTCCGAACGAACCTCTCGCATCTCGCCGGACGGAAGAACGATGATCGCCCATTGTTCATTTCGCGAGAGCAGGCGAGCGGCCGTACCGGCGCTTCGAACCAGCTTACCCCCCTGCCCGGCGTTCATTTCGATATTGTGAACCGCCAGTCCCTGGGGAATTTTTTTGAGGGGCATGGCATTGCCCACCTTCGGCTCGACCGACATGCCGCTTTCGATCGTGTCCCCGGCATTCAGGCCGTAGGGTGCCAGGATGTAACGCTTTTCACCATCGGCATAATCGATGAGTGCAATGTGGCAGCTTCGATTCGGATCGTACTCGACAGAAACCACCTTGCCGACAACCCCGTCCTTTGTCCGTCGAAAATCAATCAGGCGATACATCCGACGAGCACCGCCGCCGCGATGGCGCGTGGTGATCCAACCGTGATGATTGCGACCGCCGGTCTTGCGCAGGCGCTCAACCAGCGACTTCTCAGGACGCCTTTGCTTATCCGAAATTTCGGAGAAGTCGTTGACGGTCGAGTTGCGTCTTCCCGCCGAAGTTGGTCTGTATGTCCTGATACCCATCGAACCGTACCCCGAAGACGGGGCCCATAATTTACCAGTCGCAAAGCCGGAATTCATCCGGCCGTCCGAAACTCCGATTTAAAACAAGTCAATGTGGTGGTCAGCGTGCAACACCACCACGGCTTTCTTCCAGTCCCTTGTCGTGCCGATCTTGAACCGAACGCGGCGCGGCTTTCCCTTGCGGTTCGCGGTCCGGACCGACCGAACCTTTACGTTATAGATTTTCTCGACGGCCTGCCGGATCATGGGCTTGGACGCATCGCGATGAACCTCGAACGTATAGGAGCCACCGCGAGCCGGCTGACTGCGCGTCGCATCGTGCGAAGTTTGCGCCAGATGGGTGCCCTTTTCGGTCACCATCGGACGTCGAACGATGTTATAAATGTCCATCGCAAACTCTCCGCCGATTACTTCCCATTCCCAGCAACCACACGTTC
Source organism: Phycisphaerae bacterium (assembly GCA_041748515.1). Lineage (GTDB taxonomy): Bacteria > Planctomycetota > Phycisphaerae > UBA1845 > UBA1845 > JBGTDB01. The sequence goes on along the minus strand of JBGTDB010000459.1, from coordinate 327 downwards.
AAACGCGGGCCGGGTAAAAATCAACTTCCGGCGGCGAAGAACGTCGTATGCATTCAGGTCGTCGACGAGTCGAAGATCCGTGTCGGCGACGTTTCGCCCGGATAGATAAACATTCTGATTGCGCTCGTGCATAGCCACCAAGGCGCCGCGCTCAACGCCAAGCGCCGTCAGCATCGCCACGAATGTTTTGGTCTTGGGCGAGGGACAACTGATGTCCTCTACCACCAAAACGTTTTCGGCTTCTATCTTGGCGAGAATGGCGCTGTTCCGGGCGACTCGCCGCATTTTCTTGGGCAATTCCTTGGTGCCCGCGGGCCCGCGCTTCGC
>JBGTDB010000458.1:0-5541 GCA_041748515.1 Phycisphaerae bacterium | reverse complement strand
AAGTGCCTGACCACTGCCTTATTTGATCTTTGAAGAATCCCCAGTCGTGGTTCGGATGTCTTTATAGAAGCTTTGAGCTACACGCGCCATCGAGGAGATGGCACCAAAGAGCCCTGCCGGAAATCGCGGCCGCGAGCGTTTTCCCTGTCAATTCGCAGGCCTGACAATCGATTCGGCGAATCTCTCCGTAGCGGCGATTTTTCGCATCGGCTGCCATTCACCGTAGGCCAGCGAACGCCACAACCACTCGGCCGGGCCGAAGCGGAAATAGCTCAGCCAAATCGGCGAAGCGATGAGCTGTCCGGTCCAGATGATGGCGGTGATCCAGAGTTGGCCGACATGGTCGATTTGACCCACGCGGCCGAGTCCGTGTCCATAGAATATCAGTGAGCAGATAATGGACTGCAACAGGTAGTTGCTCAAGGCCATCCGCCCTACAGCGGATAGAGGTGAGGACCATTTCCCCAGCCAACCTTGGTGGCCCAGCAGCATGACCCCGCCGACCCAGCCAATGGCGATGAGGCCGTAGGCGAACTCGCGGAAAAACAAGCCCAGAAAGAAGCCGTCAGGAATTCGCCATTCCCGGGCAGAGTTCCAGACAAAGCTATAAAGAAGCAGCGGCAATCCAAGGACTACCGCTGGTGCGATTAACGCCGCGTAGGTTCTGGAGCGGCTCACGGCCTTTAGCAGGCTTGTCTTCTGCATGGCCATGCCGATGAGCATCATGCCGCCTGCAATCCAGCCCATGATGAGCAGGACGTTAACGGTCTGGTTGGCGATGGCATCGGAGGCCCGATGGGACAACTGTGAGAGCCAGGAGCCGCCGTAACTGCGGTTGAATTCTTCAACGGCCGCAGCAGTGGGGATAAACGTGTCGCGTATGCCCGTCTGCCATTCGGAAGGTAGCTGCGGTACGACAAAATGGGCCAGAGCCAGAAGAAAAATGGGCACAAGAAAGGCGACAGTGCCAATGATGGTCAGTAACAGGGGTCGCAATCCGCGCAACAGAAATACCAGCGATCCGACAATGGCGTAGGTGACGAGTATGTCTCCGGCCCAGATCAGGTAGGCGTGAGCCAGCCCGAAGACAAGCAGTACGGCCATTCGGCGATAGTGCAGCCCGACCGCTTCTCGCGGAGTTTGCGACGCCTCAACCATCAGGATGCCTGCGCCGAAGAGCATGCTGAAAATGTAAAGGTCTGTGCTGCCGATGAAGATGCGCAAGAACGTCCAGGCGGCGATGTTGGTCGCGTCGGTGAACTCGCCCGCGTACGGGTAGAACACAATCGCCGGGTGCAACGCGAAGATCTGCATGTTCATTGGCAGGATGCCCAGGATGGCTATGCCGCGGAGCACGTCGATGGCTGCGATCCGTTTGCCCGGCGCGGTGGGCGGAGCGGACGTTAGCGATGTCGCCGTCGCCGCATCATTGCCGGAAGCAGAACCGGATCCTATGAGATCCAAAGCCGGCAGCCGCTGACGAAGCAAAAGCCACGCACCCAGCGCGGCGATCGCAAGAATTAGAGTCACTGCCAAGCCACCCTCGGGTCCGAAGGCGTGGCCCGTCCACAGGTTGGCCTCCGTCGTCGTTGTCAGGACCAGGCCCACCGGCTTTCGCCCGCTGATGGGCATTCCCAGTACAAAAGCCTCGACGAAGTTCCATCCGGCGTGCAGGCCGATGGGCAGCCAGAGACTTCGCGTACGCAGGAATACGGCTACGAATAGCAGGTGCGCGATGAAAAGATTCAAAATTGCAATCGGCTCGGTGCCGCCGTCGCTGAATGCGTGAATTGCGGCAAAAAGCAGGCCAAAGAGGATGACGGCCGCGACGGGGCGGCGGCGGTAAAGGGCCTGAAAAGCGTATCCGCGGCACACAGCCTCTTCATGGACGGCCGTGGCCACGCAGTACAGCGCGGCAATAGCAAGTTGGATCACGCGTGTCGAGGTGAGGGAAAACGTGTGCTTGTACGACTGCCATCCGCAGAGTTCGAAAGCAATCCAGGCGAAGGCGATCAGCATTCCGCCGACGATCGTGCCGCCGATCAAGTGCCGAAGCCAGGGTCGATCGCGCCCGATTCCGATGGCGCCGAGGGGGACGCCCTCGGCGCGGCGCAGCACGATGCGCGAAACGATGAGAACGCCGATGCCGGAAAGACCAATAGCGGCCAGCTCGCCGAAAGTCTTACCCGCGGCCGCAAACGGCAGGGCGAGGGCGAAGGAGACCGCATGGGCTAACAGCACGAGCCCCGCAAATCCGGCCAGCCGCCAGATCAACTGAAAATCTGATTTCGCCGGTCCCGGCGCAACACGGCGCAGAGCATCGGACTCGGTCAGAGTCTGCGTCGCAGTTTCGGAAGCGGGCAAATCGGGCGGGATCGTCGAGTCATCGAAGGCTATCGGCGACTGGCTCATATTGAATCTCGCACGCCTTGCACGCGACGTTTGGCGCCGATCGGTGGTTGGGTTGGGATCCATTCGACATCGGCCGTCAAACGGGGTGCAAGGTTGCGATTGAATACTCCGGCAAAGAGAATTTGTACAGTGCGATGTTCACTCGTGGTGAGAGGGACGATTTCTTCTGCCCGGCCTGGTCTTTCCCGATACTGGCCAGTTTCATTCGAGATTCCCTCGGTTTTATTTACCTTTGGATAGACCGCAAGACGAGGCACATTCCTGCCCCGGCCGTACGAGCGTGCCTATTCGGTCAACGAGTTCGCTGGGAAGACATTGGCGGGATCCGATTGGCGGCCACATCTTAAGGGCGTTGCATTGGGTTGGCCTAGGAAGCCCGGTGTGCATGACTTCTGCCTCGGTTTGTGGCAAAATGAACCGCGGACATGGACCGGATTCTGCATTGGCTTCGAAATCGTGAGCGGGTGCACCGCGCAAAGACGACGTGCATGTTGTTTGCCGGGGTACCCTTGTCGTTCGTTGGTCCGGCAGCGGTGGCGACCATTTTCTGGCTGGCAATCGTGTTTGGATCGCGCTCACTGCGCCACGGATTTCCAATCGGCTGGCTTGGTCTGTTTGCAATCCTGTGCCTTATCATGATTCCGCTGCTTTACCGACTGGAGCTGCGAACCGGCGGGGCGTACTTTTCGGACGTCCTTGGTAAAACCAATGTGCATGGTGCCCGTGGGATCATTGCAATGCCGGGGATAGGGCGGGACATTGCGGCCGCGGGCACATTGCTGGCCAATTCGCGGGCGGCATCATCACTCATTGTCGAGTTTTTCCTGTTCGGCCCGCGACTGACGATTTGCGGCTTTGGACAGGCGAGGCTCGCCCGCCGCGTTCAGTTGCCCGACCTTGCTCCGGCCGCCGAAGTGATCGAGGCCCTGCTGCGTTGCCAGTCCGGCGTGGAAACGTCGTCGCTTGTGGATGCCAACGCGAATAAGGATTCGCTTTTACCGGTCCTTGCGTATCTCGCATTTCATCAATGGATAGGCGTAGGCAAAAACTGGGAACGGGTATGGTTGGACTCCGAGTCTCGCCGGACGCTCCAAACCCCGTAGCAGTCGGCAAAAATACGGGAATTCCGACGAGCGCTCCGGGAGTCATCGGCGCCACCTGTCTGCGGGCACGGCCCGCCCTACGCAAGGTTTTCCGGATTCAATGGCGATAGATCGTCCGTAACGAATCGTCCATCCTTTCGGATCAGTTCGTCGTCGAACCGGATTTCGCCGCCGCCGTGGGCGGGGGTCTGGATGCAGACCATGTCCCAGTGAACGGCGCTGCGGTTGCCGTTGTCGGCGATTTCGTAGGCCTGCCCGGGGGTGAAGTGGAACGAGCCGGCGATCTTCTCGTCAAAGAGAATATCAAGCATCGGCTCGGTGATGTACGGATTGAAGCCGATGGCGAACTCACCGATGTAGCGGGCTCCGTCGTCGGTGTCGAGCACCTTGTTGAGGGCGGCCGTGTTGCTGCTTTCGGCCTTGACGATCTTGCCCTCGCGAAACTCCAGCCGCACATCGTCATGAAACACGCCCTGATACACGGTCCGGGCGTTGAAGCGAATGTGTCCGTTGACGCTGTCGCGGACCGGGGCGGTGAAGACCTCGCCGTCGGGAATGTTCAACTTGCCGTCACAGGCAATGGCCGGAATGCCTTTAATCGAAAAGCGAAGATCGGTGTCCGGCCCGACAATGCGGACCCTGTCGGTCGCCTCCATTCGCCGAACCAGCGGCTGCATGGCCGCGGCCATCTTGGCGTAGTCCATCGTACACACGTCAAAGTAAAAGTCCTCAAATGCCTCGGTGCTCTTGTTGGCCTGCTGGGCCATGGCCGAGTGCGGCCAGCGGAGCACGACCCACCGGGTCTTGGGCACGCGGATTTCCTGGTGAACGCGGCGCCAGATCGTGTCCTGGTAGAGCTTGTGCTTTTCGGGAGGAACGTCCGACAACTCGGCAATGTTGCCGCTGCCGCGGACGCCGATGTACGCGGCCACGTTGGTCATCCGCAGGGCCTCAGTGTCGGCGATGAGGTCCATCTGGGGCTTGGAGGAGTTGAGCAAAAGGGCTCGGGCCACGCGGTTGCTCTTGAGCGTCACCAGCGGATCGGCCCCCGCCGCCCGGGACACGCGGATCAGCTCGCAGACGAACTCAGGCGGGACGTCAATCGCTTCAATCAGGACCTTTTCGCCGGGCCTCACCGCCGTGGAGTAGTTGACGAGCACGTCGGCCAGCCTGGTCATTCGGGGATCGAGCATGGGTGCCTCACGGAAAGTTTGAAGAAATCAGGGACGATCTTACAATCGCGGAAGTGTACGTCGACTTCGCAACCGAATCCAGAATCAAGAATCAAGAATGATGAACCAACTCATCGAATGCGTGCCGAATTTCAGCGAAGGTCGCGATCCGGCCACTATCAAGCAGATCACCGATCAGATTGAATCCGTCGAGGGAGTTCGGCTGCTGGACGTTGATCCAGGCAAGGCCACCAACCGCACAGTCGTTACCTTCGTCGGCTCGCCGGAGCCAGTCTGCGAGGCGGCGTTTCGCGCGGCGAAGAAGGCGGCCGAACTGATCGACATGCGCAAGCACAAGGGCGAGCACCCCCGCTTCGGGGCGACGGACGTCTGCCCGCTCGTGCCGGTGGCCAATATCACCATGGAAGAGACCGTCGAGCACGCCCGAAAGCTCGCCCGGCGTATCGGCGAGGAACTGGGTATCAGCGTCTATTGCTATGAATACGCCGCACAAAGCGAGCAGCGGCGGAACCTCGCCGCCTGCCGTGAAGGTGAATACGAGGGGCTGGCCGCGAAGCTCGCCCGGCCGGAGTGGAAGCCCGATTTCGGCCCAGCCGCGCTTAACGCTCGCGGCGGGGCTACGGCCGTGGGGGCCCGTGATTTTCTTGTCGCATACAACGTCAATCTGAATTCAACCTCCACGCGCCGGGCCAATGCCATTGCCTTCGACATCCGCGAGAAAGGCCGCAAGAAACGCACGGGCGATCCACTCACCGGACCAGTGGTTAAGGATGCGGCCGGCAATGAGGTCTGGGAGCCGGGCAGCCTCAAGTGCGTCAAGGCCATCGGCTGGT
>JBGTDB010000457.1:0-3675 GCA_041748515.1 Phycisphaerae bacterium | reverse complement strand
CGGGCAGTGTGAATTCTTTGGGCATAGACCAACTCCGGGACAATCCCACGGCCGCGGACGGAGTTTCAAAGCCGATGCTCCGGCGGCTCGATCGGTTTCAGGCCATGTTGTCGCGCACGTGTGGCGATGTGTCAAGCGATTGCCTGTCCGGGCTGCAAGACTGGGCGCAAAACGAATTCGATAGATTCTTAGCTGGACGGGATTCGATCCGGACCAGACTGATTGGTCCATACCCGTCGTGGTTCAGAATTCGGCCTTTAGAACAGACCCGCCCGGCATGAATGCCGGGGCTCCGAACTGGGTTCAGCGCCCGCGATGCCGCAAGTCAATCCGCCGACCACTTATCCTGATAAAGAATCTTCTCCGGATCAGATCTGTTGGGAGCGTATTGTTCGATCAACTTCCGGATGCGCGGCTGGTGGCTGTCCAGTTCGAGTGAACGGTGCCAGTGCTCAAGCGCCCGCTCGCGCCGATCGATTCGCGAGTCGTCTTCGAGGTATCGCAGCATATTGATTGAACCCAGCGCGGCATGCGCGCGGGGCAAACGCCAATCGCACGAAAGCGCCTGAAGGTAGGCCCGCTCGGCCGCCCCGAAGTCGCGGGTGCGGAAAAGACAGAAGCCCAGCGCCTCGTGCGCGACGGCCAGTTCCGAGTCCATCTGGATCGCCGTCTCCAGCGCTTGCAGGGCCATCTTGTATCGCTCCTGCTTGATATAGGTGTGGGCAAGGTTGACGAGAACAAGCGGCTGCCGGTTGTCGCGTTCCAGCGCCTCGCGATACGCCCTTACGGCCTCGTAGTACTTTCCCTGTGCGTCCAGGGCCACGCCGAGGTTGACGTAGGCGTGAGGCCGATCGCTTTGCAACTCGATCGCCCACTGAAATCGCTCCACTGCCTGGTCGTAGTCGCCGTTTTCCTGATAGCACGCTCCGAGATTAAGCTGGGCGTCGAAGCTCGCCGGGTCGAGTTCGACCGCCCTCAAATAGGTCTGAATCGCATCTCGAACTCGTTTCGTGAAGTGGTAGAGCTGGGCGAGGTTGAACGTGTCGCCAAAGGACTGCGGCTCGCGGCGAATGGCTTCGGAATACGCCGAGATGGCCTGTTCGTAATCGCCAAGGCGTCGATAGATCAGGCCCATTTTTGAGTGGGCCACGGCCAGTTGCGGATCTAGGCGGGCGGCCGCTTCGAACTCGGCCAGGGCCGTCTCCAGATCGTCCGCCTCAACCAGGTGCTCGCCGCGCTGTACGGCCAGCCGGGCCCGGTGTTGGTTGATCGGCGTGCATGAGACCGGCATCAGGAACAAGGCCGATGTCACAAGAAAGCAACATATCCGGGTCGTTTGCAAAACCAATGGACTGCCGATCCGATGCATTTCCGTTCCCTTCCTGGCGGTGGGCAAGGCTCCTGCGCTGCCCTTATCCTCGTCGATTTGCCGACGCCGCGAATTCGGCATACGATTCGTGTTCGTTCAGCTTCTCATTCTTGCCTTAGAAGGGTCGTCTATGCCCCAAAACTGCCTGGTGGCCATTCCGGTCTTTAACGAGGAGCGCTACCTCCGCCGGGTGCTTGCGTCGGTCCGGCGATACGCCCGACACATTCTGGTTATCGACGACGGCTCGACGGTCGCCACGCCCGAAATTCTGCGCGGTGAGCCGGACATCGAGGTCATTTCGCACCCGGAAAACCGGGGTTACGGCAAGAGTCTGGCCGACGCCTTCTGTTTCGCCCGGCGGCGCGGCTTTGACTGGCTCATTACCATGGACTGCGATGAGCAGCACGAAGCCGATCAGATTCCCCTGTTTCTGTCCGCCGCGGCCGACGACGACGCGGATATCATCAGCGGCACCCGGTATCCCGCCGGGACCGCTGGGAATTCAAACGCTCCGGCCGATCGTCGCCGAATCAACCACCGGATCACTGAGTTTCTGAACCAGCGGCTCGGGTTGCAGATTACGGATGCTTTCTGCGGATTCAAGGCCTACCGCGTTTCGGCCCTCGCCGAAATCCGCATCACCGTGCCGGGATACGCGATGCCCATGCAGTTCTGGGTGCAGGCAGCGCGGGCCGGATTGCGCGTTCGCGAAATACCGGTTCGCCTGATTTACAACGATCCGACGCGACATTTCGGCGGGATTCTTGACGATCCTGAAGTGCGGCTGGCCCATTATCTTGACGTTTTCCGCTCCGAGCTGTCCGCCGACTGCGGGGTCGGCTTTCGTGGCGGCCGGTCGGGCACGAGCGGTTCCCGTTCGACATTGGACCCCGTCGATCGGCAGGCCGGCGGGTCGTGCCGCGCCACGATGGGCGGCTGAAATCCGCGCCCTATCAACCAGTTGCGAAGGTTTGGCAGGGCCGTCTCGCCCGTTTTCTTACCTCCGAGGCGACGGTGCCACACGACTTCCGGTGGCTTTTGCCGCAGGCTGCTTTTGGTTCGTGCCTTCAACTTCAATCCCCGGCGAAGCCGGTTTGGTTCTGATTCCGCCCGACGCCTGATATGCTCAACTACGACGAATTGAGAGCACCGGCCGAAGACGGCGGCGCATTGGTTGTTCCCCTTCCGCCTGATTGCACGGCCGCACTGCGGGCCAATCGCGACGCATTCCGACTGCCGGGCGGTTCGGGTTCAGCGCCTGATTCTGGTAGCGATATCCGACTTCTCGACAGGCCGCTTTCACATTGGCGCCAACTGACCCGCGAATGCCTGTCCGTTGATCCGCTGCGCCCCGTCATCGTCGTCGGGCACCAACCGGCCTTCATTCACCCCGGCGTCTGGGCCAAAAATATCGTGGCCGACCGCATCGCCAGAGCCCTGGGTGGAACAGCCGTCAATCTCGTCGTGGATACTGACGCACCCGCCCATCCGATCCTGGATGTGCCGACTTTGACCTCGCAGGGCCTAGCGCTGCGGCGGATTCGATTCGCCGACCTCCCCGCCGGATTCGCCTATGAACAAATCCCGGCTCATACAGCGGAAGAAAGCGAGGCGATGGAGAATCAGGTCAGGGATGCAATGGGCGAGTGTTGCGATCGTTCACTCATGCCAAGGTATTTCAACGGCTTCCGCTCGGCGCATGACCCGGGCGATTGGGTCGATCAGGCGGCGGCCGGTCGGCGGGCCATCGAAAAAGAATTTGGCGTTTCCCTGGTCGATCGCCGGGTCAGCGGAATATGGTGGTCGCCGCTGCTGGTGGACATGATCCTTCACGCCCATCGCTTCGCCGAAGCCTACAACGCGGCCCTTCGCGCGTATCGACAGGTGTACAGAGTGCGCGGATTGAATCGTCCGATTCCCGATCTGGAAATCGACAGCGGATACAGTTCGCATCCTACCGGCGTCGCCGGCGGGCATCGCCCGCCTCAAACCGGCTTCGCCGGTGGTTGTGTCGAAATCCCGGTCTGGGCCTATCGTCGCGGCGAAGCCCGCCGCCGATTGATGATCGAGCGACGAGGAAGCGAGATTCATCTGGTTTGCGGCGGACAGTCCTTCTTTCATGCCACCGAGGAAACACTTCGGGAAAGCGCGGCCGCGCCACTCGACACCGGCCCCTGGGTGCTTCGTCCCAGAGCCTTGACGCTGACCCTCTGGGCCAGGCTGCTGCTGGCCGATTTGTTCATTCATGGAATCGGCGGAGCCAAATACGACCGCATCACCGACGACATCTTTCGCCGCTTTTACGG
>JBGTDB010000456.1:0-3791 GCA_041748515.1 Phycisphaerae bacterium | reverse complement strand
GAATCGCCGGGCGGGCTCCAACCCTCCGTCGAGAAACAGCGCGCCAATGACCGATTCGTAAACCGCGGCCCGCAGCGACGTGGGAATGGCTTCGCGCTCGCCCACACCGTTGCCGAGAATCAATGTGTCGGTCAGACCGATTTCATCCGACACAATGGCGCAAAGCCGACGCGACACGAGGTCGGACTTGGCCTTGGTGAGATCGCCCTCGAGCCAGGAATCAAAGGATCGAAAGAGCGATTCGCACACGACCATGCCGAGCACCGAATCGCCGAGAAACTCGAGGCGCTCGTTGCTGGCGACGCGGGTGTCGGCAATCGAGGAATGCGTCAGGGCCGTCTGGAGAAGGTCGCGGTCGTTAAACTGGTAGCCCACGACCTGTTCGGCCGCGGCCACGGCATCAGCGTGGGTCACGTGTTGGTTCCCTTGCGGGCCGATGGCGGAAGCCGCGCGATGAAACCCGGGCAATGCCGGGATAGGGCGCTTTGGCCCCGCGTCACGCGATTTTCGCTAGCGGCCTTAGCTAGCACATCCTGGCTCCGGCAAAGCCGGGTTCAAGCGGGTCGCGCCTGCCGGCTTGGGCAGTCCGTGGCAGAAGTTACCAGACCAGTGTGGCACCGTCTCTACGGTGAAGACACGGGCCAGACGCCCCTGCCACACATTCTGCCAGGGTCTGTTAGCGGGCGTTTCCGCATAGGCCAGGGCAATTCGAGACCCCTTGCACGCACAAATAGGGCCCCAGAGTGCTGTAGCAACCGTACGATTCCCCAAGAGTCCGGTCAACGCGGGTGTAACGTCAGGGACGGTGCCATGTCCTCCAGGTCCGGAATTCGGACCTGATCCGGCCTTTGATGCGTCGTCTCGGAATTGTCAACGATCTTGGAAGCCGACCGGGGTGAAGGTGGTGCGGGCAGCTAAGCAAAGCCGCGACTGTGTATTCACGGGCGCGGATTCAAAACTCGCGAACGGCGCGAGGCGCCATTTCAGGGTGTCCAGAGCGACATGGGGTTGTGGACCTGAATGCGAAAGTGGGCGTCCGTGCCGGAAGGTTCGATTTCGATTGCGGAAGGTTGCAACAACGATAAAACGTCCGTTAATCCCTGCGGAGGCGGACTGACCGAAAGCCTATTCCGAGAACTCTCACTCCGGCCTCTCTCCCTCGAATCGAGAGGTGCAAAAGGGAGAGTCGCTAAGCCGGGCGTCGCCGTTGAGTGAACCAAATTGACGCGGCTCGCTTTCAATCGGGCAATGCGATCGCCGGATGTTGCCGGGTTCAGGTAGATCGGTGCAACGAACATGTGAGCTTCGTCCACGAGGTCGTACTCGAAGTAGGAACGGAGCAACGTCGGGCCGCCTTCGACGAGCACGTTGGTCGCGCCTGATTTTGACAGGCGTCGGAGCACGGATCGAACATCGAGACCGACTCTGGATGCCCGGCGAATTCGGGCTCCAGCGGGCGGCGTCTGCGGGCAGGTTTCGATCTGAAGACCGCGCGCGGTCAGGCGATGGGCCTTGGCCGATCGGGCCTTCGCGGCCGAGGTGAAAACAACAGTTGGAATCTCTTCGGCCGTCGCGACGAGACGGCACCTCTCGGGTATCCGCAGCCGCGAATCCAGCACGACGCGAAGGGCCCTTCGTCGAAGAGGAACGCCGCGGGCGGTCAGGAGCGGATCATCTTGCAGGACCGTGCCGATGCCGACGACGATCGCGTCCATGCGGGCACGCAGGCGATGAACCCAATGCCGTGAAGTTTCGCAAGAAATCCATGGCGATTGGCCTTGGGGGCGGGTCAGGCCGCCGTCGGGCCCCTGAGCCCATTTGGCGATGACGTAAGGCCGACCCAGCTTCATGCCGGTTGCAAAAGGGGCGAGCAGGGCGGCGGCCTGCTCGGCAAGGACGCCGGTTCGTACGCGGACTCCTCCCGCCTTGAGCTTCTTGAAACCGCGGCCGGAGACCAGAGGATTGGGGTCGCCAAAGGTGGCGACAACTTCGGTGATGCCGGCGGCGATGATCGCATCGGCGCAGGGCGGGGTCTTGCCGTAGTGGCAACAAGGTTCAAGCGAGACATAGGCAGTCGCGCCCTTTCCTTGATGGCCGCAGGCCTGGAGTGCGTTTGCCTCGGCGTGGGGTTCGCCGAATTTTTGGTGATAGCCTTCGGCGAGAATCCGTCCATTGCGGACGATGACGCAGCCAACCATCGGGTTGGGTTCGACGCGTCCCTCGCCTCGGCGAGAAATGCGAATCGCCCGTTGCATGAAGCGGGCATCCGGATCGTCCGCTTTCGATTGCCGATCGGACATAGTGGATTTGGCTTTGACTCGAATCAGGTTCCGGCCGGCGCCGCGGCGACCGCGGACGGAGCGGAACGACGTTCGAATATCGAGGTCAGCATCAGCAGCGTTACGCCGCAGACCAATGCCGCATCGGCGATGTTGAAGATCCACGGCCACACGTCCTGTCCGCCGAGTCGGCCCCAGCCCTGCGGAAACGTGGGCGTAAATTTAAGGAAATCGCGAACCACACCCTGCCGCCGGATGGACACGTCGGATCGGGCATAGGAGCGCACGCGGGCGCCATCGGGCCACTCGCCGACGAGAACCTGTGTATCGTCGTCGCCGTTGAGCACCATGCCGATGATGGAGCGATGCGACGCGTCGTTGGGAAACGAAACCACATCGGCCTTGATGAAGGCCCGGTCGTAAAGGTTTCCGATGGCGCCGGCCAGAATCAGGGCCAGGGCGACGTGTAGCATTCGCTGGCGGCTACCGCTCTGGATAAACATGTAGAGGACAAAGCTGAGGGCGAGGAACGACGCGACGATAAACACGCTGACGTACCCGGTGAACGAGCCGAATACCGCGCCGTCGTTCAGCGAGCGTCGGAGTTCGAGAAAGCCGGAGATGTATTCGCGCGGGGCGTCAGGCGGAAGGGTCTGAAACGCCCAGTGCTTCGACCAAAGATCGACGACGACAATAACCGCCGCGACGATCCAGAACAGAAGATGCGCCGAGCCGGATAGCAGCGCCGACCCGGCAACGCCGGGTTTTAGGGGGGCATGCCCCCGCTCGACCTGAGGGTCGTCGCTGGTTGGGTTGGTGGCGGATAGGCGCATCATTCCGGGACTATCAGGGGGCCCGCCCCTCTTCGCGTAGTCGGGCGTACTCAATGCAGTACTTTGCCCAGGGCTTGGCTTGCAGGCGGGCCAGGCTGATCGGTGTGTGCATGCCAAGACATATTCCGTAGGTGCGATCTTCGATTCGCTCGAGTGCGTCGTCGATATCGCGAACGAGGGCCTCTTCGTTGGCGATCAGGCCCAGGGTGAAGTCCTGTTCCCAGTTGTCGCTTCCAAGGTCGGCCATGTGAATCGGCATCGAGCTGCGGTCGTTAGAGCCATTGTCATTACGATGCAAGGCTTCGGATGTCAGGCGACGAACATCCCCGGCGAGCTGGGCCCGCTTCCCCAGGAGCATCTCCTTGAATTCCCGTAATTGTTTTGCCGTCAGAGGCGTGTTTATTTTTTTGGGTCGCTCTTCGGGAAACTGAACGGGATCCTGCGTAGTTGCCAAGGCCTTTGGCGGGGCGGAACGAGTCTTGGCGGACGGCTTCTTGTTATTGGAAGCCGATGTTTTGCTCGAAAGCGTCTTAGCGGCGGAATTGGTCGGGCGACCGGGCGAAGCCGGGGTTTCGCGGTTGGCGCCCGCGGCGGCGGTCCTGGAGGCACGCTTGGGTGGGGCCGTAGCGGGCGCGGAACTCTTGCTTCGTGAGCTTGCGCCTGAAGTCGTGGCGCGCTT
>JBGTDB010000455.1:0-5578 GCA_041748515.1 Phycisphaerae bacterium | reverse complement strand
GTGCGCTGCCGCGTCGCGAAGGGCGCCGCGGTCGTGGGCGATGGCCGTGTCCACGCTGCTGCCGGAAGCCACGGGCTTGACGATCGCTGGAAGGCCGAACGAAGAAACGACCGTTTCGAAGTTCTGGGGGTCGGCCAGCCGCCACGAGGGCGTGGGCAGGCCGATGGCGTCGATGCGCAGCTTGGTCTCGGACTTATCCATGGCAATCGCCGAAGAGGCCGAGCCGGACCCGCTGAATGGAATTCGGCGATCTTCCAGTATCCGCTGGACCACGCCGTCTTCGCCGAATTCGCCATGCAGGGCGATAAAGACAAAGTCCGCGGGTTCATCGAGCCCCGAGAGATCGTTGGGGCCGATGTCGCGAAGAATTGCATGATGGCCCAGACGAAGCAGCGCGGCGTGAACGGCCTTGCCGCTTTCCAAGCTGACTTCTCGCTCGGCCCCCGGACCGCCGGCCAAAACCGTGATGGCCAGAGTCTGGCGGGTTTCATTCGGCGACGTCGATGCGTTGCGCGTCGCCCGCGAAGGGCTCGATATTTTCTGCAAAGTAGTCATCAGACCAGGCTCCCTTCCCCAACGGGCTGCCAGATGTCAATCTCCAATTCCAACTCGATGCCGAACACTTTGCGGACGCGATCGCGAACGATATCAATCAGTCGCAGACAATCCGACGCGGCCGCGCCGCTGCGGGCCACGATGAAATTCGCATGCCGATGCGAAACACTCGCGAGCCCGCTCGAGGCGCCCTTGAGCCCGGCCCGGTCGATCAGGGCCCCGGCCGATTCGCCATCGGGATTCTTGAATATGCAACCGGCGCTGTGGTCGGCCAGCGGCTGGGACCGCTGCTTTTCGGTCAGGAATTCTTCGTATTGCTCGGCAACGGTTCGCGGATCGCCGGCTGCAAGATTCAGTGACGCGGAAAGTATAAGTCCGTCGCCCAACGCAGACCTACGGTAGCCGAATCCGCACTGCTGCGCGGTGTATTCATTGATCCGCCCGTCGGCCTGCATGACCACAACCGACCGGACCACCCGGCCGAATTCGCCATGGCGACCGCCGGCGTTCATGCGAACGGCGCCGCCAATGGTCGCGGGGATGCCGGCCATGGGTTCGAGGCCGGATAGGCCATTGCGGACACAAATCCGTGAAAACGTCATCAGATCGACCCCGGCACCAACCTCGGCCCCGCCGTCGCCGGGCGACGCCCGGTTTAATCCGGCTATGCCGGCGGGCGATGCCCGGTTCAATCCGGCTTTGCCGGTGAATTCAATTCGTTTGAACGCGGGAGAGTCCAGCCGCACAACAGCGCCGTCGAAGCCGTCGTCGCTGACCAGGACGTTCGCGCCGCGTCCGAGGATTTTCATGGGAACATCCTCATCGCGGGCGCGGACGACAAACCGCGAAAGTTGTTCGACATCAAGCGGCCGATACAGATACCGCGCAGCCCCCCCCAACCGGAACCACGTCAGCCGGCCCAATGGGGCATCGCACTCGATCTGATCCGCAAAATCGTTCCACCAACTCATCGGCCACCTTCCAAACGTCGCCCGCGCCCATGGTGAGGATCACGTCGCCTTCTGCGACCTGCTCCATCAGGTAGGGTGTGACGGCCTCCAATTGCGGGACATAGCGGGCCCGCCTTCCATTGCTGCACATTCTCTTTACCAATTCCGCGGATCCCTGGCAGGCAGACTCTTCGGCCTCTTCGACACGAGCGTCGGCCTCGCGAGCGCCGTAAATCTCGGCCACGATGGTTTCCTCGACGCCGTTGAACGATTCGGCGAACTGGGCCATGAAGGCGCGGGTGCGGGCATACTGGTGCGGCTGAAACACGACCCACATGCGCTTGGGATTGTACCGGGCCAGAGCGGCTTCCAAAGTCACACGGATTTCGGTCGGATGGTGGGCGTAATCGTCGAGGATGGTGATGCCGCGCCCCGTGCCGCGGAGCGAGAGCCGTCGATCGACGCCAAGAAAGCCCGGCAAGGCCCGTTCGATATCTGCGGGAGTCAGGCCGGCGCGAATCGCCAGGGCTATGGCCGCAAGTGCGTTGGAAACATTGTATCGACCGGGAATCGCCAGCCCCGTGGACATCACGAATCGTTCGCGAAAATACACGTTGAATCGGAACCGGCCGTGATCACAATCGAGGTTGCGGGCCTGCCAGTCGTTCGTTTCGCCAAAGCCGACGGTCTGTACTTCTGCGCGGGCCGACGCGGCCGCGATGAGGGCGCTGGAATCGTCACCGTTGCAAACCAGCAGCCCGTCCGGCGCGACGTTCGCGGCAAAGCGACCGAAGGCCTCGATGATTTCATCCAGATCACGGTAGCAGTCCAGATGATCGGTCTCAATGTTCAAGATTGCGCCGAGCATCGGCCTGAAATGCAGAAACGACCGGTCAAACTCGCACGACTCGACGATCAGGTGCGGGCCGGTTCCAACGCCGCTGCTGCCGCCAAGCTGCTCCGAACGCGCCCCAATGACAAAGGAGGGCGCCATCCCGCCCTGTTGAAACAGGTGGACGCACATTCCGGAGGTCGTGCTCTTGCCGTGAGTGCCGGCAACGGCCACGCCGGCCCGGATGGACATCAGTGATCCAAGAAGCTCGGCATATTTGATAATGGGAATTCGGCGTTTGCGGGCCTCAATCAGTTCCGGGTTGGAGGCGGGGACGGCGGCACTGGCCACGACCAGGTCAGCATCCGCGCAGACGTGCGTCGAAGCATGACCGATTCGGATTTCGACCCCGCGGTCCATCAGGCGATGCATTGCGTCGAAAGGTTGTATGTCGGAGCCGGATACTACCGCGCCAAGACCGCGAAGAACGGCGGCCGCGCCGCTCATGCCCGCGCCGCCGATTCCGATCATGTGAACGCGGAGGCCGACAAGGTTTCCGGAGGTGAAGCCTGCGATGGTAGATCCGTCTACTTCGGCGTGCATTGCGATCCCTCGATCCGCACGAATTAAATTGTCGCATCAGCCACTGACGGGACGACTTCAACCGCACGTCACGTCTGTTTAAACCCGGCGTCGCCAGCCGGCACAGCCGGATTGAACCTGGCGTCGCCCGCCGGCACAGCCGGATTGGACCGGGCGTCGCCCGGTGTGTGCCTAATCCCTTTTATCGGGTCGCGCTGCAAGTCGCCTTCAACGCCTCGCCGTGTCCGGTTGCGTTCATGCGCCCAGACATTTGCAACAGGCGATCGGCGATTGATTCGGCGGCGTCAGGACGGCCGATACTTGCGGCCGACCGGGCCATGGTCGCGCGACGCCGATCGTCGGAAAGCAGAGGCTCCAGCGCGGCCCAGAGCGCCGGACCGGTTTTGTCCGCGTCGACAGAATCGCGAACAATCGTGGCCGCGCCCGCATCCGCGAGGCACCTGGCATTCGCCAACTGATGCTGATCCCTATGATACGGATACGGAAGTAGAATGGAAGGGCGACCGATGGCGGTAAGCTCCGCCAGCGTGGAAGCACCTGCGCGCGAGATCACCACGTCGGCGTCGGCGAGGGCGGCGGCCATTTGATCGGTGTAAGCAATCACGACAGCCGAAGCGCCAATCTCCGCGTAGCGTCGCCGCACACGCGCGTAGTCCTGCTCTCCAGTCAGATGCAGAATCTGCCAGTTGTGAAGGCCCGCGATTCGATCGGCAATAGAGACCACCGCGTCGTTGATGGTGCGAGCGCCCTGCGACGCTCCGGTTATCAGTACTGTCCGTCGGGTCTGGTCCAGGCCGAATGGATTGATTTCCCTGGATTGTCGAGCCTCGGAATCGAAATGCGGCATTTCACAGCCTACGGCAACGAAGCCGCCAGCCGAATCCGGTGGTCGAAACTCCGGCCGGACAGGGCAGCCGCAAACAATTACATTGAGTCGCGACAGAAACTTGCGAGTCACGTCCCATTGCGCAAAAACGGCATCGACTTTCGAAGCAAGGTAGCGATTGGCGCGGCCGGGAACCGCGTCGGGGTTCAGAATCGCGGTTGCAACCCCCGCCTCAGCAGCCGCGAGAACGGCTGGGACGGATGCCAGGCCCCCGGTACCAACGACCATCGCGGGCCGATCGACGATGAAATGCTCTCGGCATAGCTCCTTGGCGCTTCGGAAACGCGAGTAGATTCGAGGCCAGCGCCATGGGCGAAGGGAAAGCGGGTCCAGTACCTGGCAAACGGTCTC
The DNA here is from genome assembly GCA_041748515.1 of Phycisphaerae bacterium. Lineage (GTDB taxonomy): Bacteria > Planctomycetota > Phycisphaerae > UBA1845 > UBA1845 > JBGTDB01. The sequence continues at coordinate 1,401 of JBGTDB010000455.1, read as the reverse complement.
ACCCTTTACTTGTCCCAGAATGCGGGAATCGATCGAGCGGTTGCTACCGAAGAAAGTGAAACGGGCATCGGGCCGGCGTCGTCGAATGGCCTCCGCAACGGCAAGGGCCGGGTAGAGGTGTCCACCCGTTCCCCCGCCTGCGAAGCAGAAACTTGGGCTATGGGCCTCGATTCTACCGTTGGCGATCATCTTCCTGATCCCAATCGCCCCGCGGCGGCACGGCGCGATCGCTCGGAAATCGCCGCAAGAAGTCCAACGCCGATGCACACGGTCAGCAGCCCGCTACCTCCCGCCGACAGCATCGGCAGCGGCACACCAGTCGTCGGAATGGACACAGTGACGACGGCAATGTTCATGGCCGCTTGCAGGCTGACAACCATGGTGATCCCGAACGCCAGCATTCGCTCAAACGGGGTGACGGCGGCGAGCATGATCCGCATCCCCATCCATGCGAAGGCGCAGAATAACATCATCACCAGCCCGCCGCCGAGCAATCCGGTCTCCTCGCACACGATGGCGAAGATGAAATCGGTGTGGCTTTCGGGAAGATAACCGAACTTCTGAATTCCCGCCCCCAGTCCGACGCCGAGCCATCCGCCCGAAGCGATCGAGGTCAGCGACTGAATGGGCTGGTATCCTTTGCCCTGCGGATCGGCCCAAATGTCCTGGAACGCAATGATTCGCTGTAATCGGTACGGGGCGGCGAAAAGCAACCCGGTCAGTCCGGCAATGCCCGCGCCCGCGAGGGCGGTCAGGTGCAGGAAATTGCAGCCGCCGACAGTCAGCATCAAGCCGGCTACGGCCGCAAGCAGCACGGCCGTTCCGAGGTTTTCCTTGCCAACCAGCCCGATGCAAAGCCCGGTCATCACCGCCGCGGGCAGGAAGACTCGCTTAAGAGAGCGTGGATCCGCACCTCGCCCCGCCGGCAAAGCCGGTTTGAGGCGGTTGTTGCCCGCCACCAGCCAAGCCAATACGGCCACAAGGGCCAGTTTGGCCAGTTCCGATGGCTGGACACCGAAGTCCAATCCGACCGGGGACAGGCTCAGCCAGCGGCTGGATCCGCGACGCGGATCTGCAAAACCCGGGAGGAAGGCGGCGATCAGCAAGAGCGAGGCTACAGCGAAGAGTATGGGTGGAGCCCATCGACAAATCCGAGGTGACGCAAGCGCCCAGACCGAAAAACGAAAGGTCAGCCCCATGAGTACCAGCCCTACGGCCACGAAGACCGCCTGCCGACCGGCCGGTGTATGTAGAAAATTGGCGCCGAGGAGGGGGCGGTCAAGTGATATGGTCGCCGAGGCGATCATTACCAACCCGAAGGTCATCAACGCTGTGACCACGAGAATCAGAGCCGCAGGTGTAACAGCCGGCACAGCCGGATTCAACCGGGCGTCGCCCGCC
>JBGTDB010000454.1:0-3838 GCA_041748515.1 Phycisphaerae bacterium | reverse complement strand
CCCGGACATGAGCTACGTCGAAAATACCGCCCACCTGATCGCCGACAACCTCCGCCGCGGCCAGCTGATAATTCTTGAGAGCACGACCTATCCCGGAACCACCCGCGAACTGGTCCGCCCCATTCTCGAAGCCGGCGGCCTGAAGGCGGGATCGGATTTCTTCCTCGCCTATTCGCCCGAGCGGGAAGACCCCGGCCGTACGGACTTCACCACCGAAACCATCCCTAAAGTGGTCGGGGGCAACGACCGGAAGAGCTTGTCGATCGCCGCCGCACTGTATGGCGCGGCCGTGCGCCAGGTGGTTCCGGTCACGAGCTGCGAGATCGCCGAAGCCTGCAAGATTCTGGAAAACGTCTATCGCTCGGTGAACATCGCCCTGATCAATGAGTTGAAGATTCTATTCGACCGGATGGGCATCGACGTGTGGGATGTCGTGCGAGCGGCCGCGACCAAGCCGTTCGGCTTCCAGCCGTTTTATCCCGGCCCCGGGCTGGGTGGGCACTGCATTCCGATCGACCCGTTCTATCTGACCTGGCGGGCTCGCAAGTTCGGCCTTACGACGCGGTTCATCGAATTGGCCGGCGAGATCAATACATCCATGCCGGAGTACGTGGTCCGGCGCGTGGCCGAGGCCCTGAATGAGCGCGCGAAGGCAATCAAGGGGGCGAAGATCCTGGTGCTGGGATTGGCCTATAAGAAGGACGTGGACGACATCCGAGAGTCGCCCTCGATCGAGTTGATTGAGATGCTCAAGGCCCGCGGTGCCAAGGTGGACTACAACGATCCGTTCGTGCCCAGAACCTCCCGCCAGCGCGAGCACAACCTGGGCATGAAAAGCAAGCCGCTTTCCGGGGCAATGCTGGCCCGATATGATTGCGTGCTGATCGCGACCGACCACTCGTCCTATGATTACGGGTGGATCGTGAAGAATTCGCGGCTCGTGGTGGACACCCGCAACGCTACGGCCAAGGTCACCGCCGGTCGAAAGAAGATCGTCAAGGCCTGAGCCGCGAGCTTTAAATAGCGCGATGTTCCGGCAAACATCATGCTCCTGCACGAAATATCCGCCAAGAATTTGCTGTCCTTCGGCCCGCAAGGCATGACGCTTCCGCTGCGCCCGCTCAACGTCCTCATCGGCCCGAACGGGTCAGGAAAGTCGAATTTTATAGAGCTAATCAGCCTCCTACAGGCTACGCCAACAAGGCTCGCCGAACCCATTCGACGGGGCGGAGGAATTCGTGAATGGGTTCGGAAAGGGTCAGCCGACGCGGAGGCTACGCTAGAGGCCATTCTTCCTTTTTATTCCCATCCGCGCCGCCTATTGAGTCATCTGATCGAATTCTCGGCCATCTTGCAAAAGTTCGTGCTCGCCAATGAGCGTATCGCATGGAAGCAGCCCGAGCTTTGCAAAGGCCCAGAGTATTTCTATGAACTCCTGGCGGGTGGCGACCGACCGCGGATTTGGAAGAAGGATGGCGGGTTTTCGCCGCTAGATGACATTCCACATGACGTTTCCATTCTCTCGCAAATAAGAGATCGTGGGCAATATCCCGAATTAACGTTTTTAGGGCATGTGTATGAACGCATTCGGTTATACCGCGAGTGGTCTTTCGGTCGCCACGGCGAATTGCGCCAGCCACAACCAGCCGATCAGCCAAATGATCAATTGGAACCCGATTGTCGCAACCTCGGCTTGGTGCTGAATCGCCTGCGCGGGGAACCGTCTGCGAAGCGCGTCATTTTGGAGAATCTTCAACAGCTCTATCCCGGAATCGAGGATTACGATGTTTCGGTCGAGGGCGGCACCGTTCAGCTTTTCCTCCAGGAATCCGGGTTCAAGATTCCGGCGACGCGCCTTTCGGACGGCACGTTGCGCTATCTGTGTTTGCTTGCGATTCTCTGCGACCCCAAGCCTCCGCCGCTTGTGTGTATAGAGGAGCCGGAACTGGGGCTACATCCCGATATCATGCCAACGATGGCCCGGCTCTTGAAGGAAGCCTCCACGCGGACGCAGCTCATTGTCACGACGCATTCGGACATTCTGGTGGACGAATTGAGTGACGACCCTGAATCAGTCGTGGTCTGTGACAAGGTGGACGGCAGTACGACCATGACCCGTTTGGATGCCGAGAAACTCGCGGAGTGGCTGAAGAAATACCGGCTCGGAGAGCTCTGGACCAAGGGTGAGCTTGGCGGAGTCCGCTGGTGAAGGTGAAGCTGTACGTCGAGGGCGGGGGCGATTCGAAGTCATTGCACACCCGGTGCCGCGAGGGGTTTCGCAAATTGCTTGAGTCGGCGGGCTTCTCCGGTCGAATGCCAAGGATTACCGCGTGCGGTGCGCGGCACAAGACGTTTGATGATTTCAAAACGGCAATTCGTTCCGCGGAACCCACCGACCACCCAATGCTGCTCGTCGATAGCGAGGCGCCGATCAAGCAGATGGGCAAGCCCTGGGAGCATCTCAAGTCACACGACGGATGGGATCGTCCGCCGGGCGCAGGAGATGATCAGGCCCAGCTCATGGTCCAATGCATGGAAACTTGGCTCCTGGCCGATCAGGCCGCCATGCGGGCCTATTTCGGGGAAAAACTGCAACACACGGCCCTTCCCCCGACGGATGCTCTGGAAGCGCGAGCAAAGGACGAAGTCCAGTCCGCCCTTGCCAAGGCGACGCGACTGTGCGGGCCAGATAAAGAATATAAGAAGGGCAAGCGATCGTTCGAACTTCTGGCGTCTTTGAATGCCGCGACCCTTCGAGAGACGCTGCCGCACTTCGACCAACTGTGCATAGCGCTGGACGCCAGAACGGCGGATTGACCCTGAAATTCGCTATTGCTGCTGCTACGCTGCCCAGACAAACCTTTTCCGTACGCGTGGCCTCGTCCTCGGAGCCTGTCCCCGAGACCAATCTGCTTCCATGCGGTACAATGATCCGAAGGGGATGCCGGGGGGGGGAGCTGTTACCGGTGGCCGAGAATTCGATGGAAAACGAAGCGCTCGATCAATTACACGTCAGGCTTGCAGATCTCCTGGGAGATATGAAGTCTGTGGCCGTCGCTTTTTCGGGCGGCGTGGATTCGGCCTTGGTTCTGAAGGCCGCGGTGGACGTTCTGGGCCCGGAAAACGTCGTGGCCGTGACCGGTCGAAGCGACAGCTTGGCCGCCGCCGAGCTTGAGGGCGCCCGCTCACTTGCCGCCACGATCGGAGCCGAGCACGTTATTCTGGACACCGACGAGTTCGCCAATCCCAACTACCTGAGCAACCCGAGCAATCGGTGCTACTTCTGCAAAACGACGCTCTATTCGACAATGGAGCGTTTCGCCGCGGAGCGCGGCCCAAGGACCATCGTCAACGGCGTCAACGCCGACGATCTCGGCGACTACCGCCCCGGCCTATTGGCCGCGACCGAGCATTCGGTTCGTGCCCCTCTGGCCGAGGCTGGGTTCACCAAGGCCGACGTTCGAGCCCTAGCCGAACGACTGGGTCTGCCCATCCACGACAAACCGGCGAGCCCCTGTCTTTCCAGCCGCGTGCCCTACGGTGAGCCAATCACCCGGGAGAAGCTCCGGATGATCGAAGCGGGCGAGCAATTTTTGCGCGGCCTGGGCATTCGACAGTGTCGCGTTCGCCACCATGGGAACCTGGCTCGCATCGAAGTTCCCGCTCATGAAATCCCCAGGCTCTCAGCCCCTGAGCTGGCCGGGGAGATCGACGCACATTTTCGCTTACTCGGTTACGATTTTGTCGCACTCGACCTGCGCGGCTTTCGTAGTGGAAGCATGAATGAGCCATTGATGATTAACCTCATCCCCCAGTCCGCAAACGACGAAGCGGCAGA
>JBGTDB010000453.1:0-2861 GCA_041748515.1 Phycisphaerae bacterium | reverse complement strand
GGTCGCTGGCCGACGGGAAGGTACTTTGCGGCTTTGCCGGGTCGGCGGCCGACTCGTTTGCCCTGCTTGAAAGGCTGGAGGCCAAGCTTGAACGGCACAAGGACGTTCGGCGAGCGGCGATTGAACTGGCCAAGGATTGGCGGACCGATCGGGTGCTGCGACGCCTGGAGTCGATCCTGGTTGCGGTGTCGGCGGAAGTTTCGCTGATGATCGGCGGGGCGGGCGACGTGATCGAGCCGTCGGACGGGGTGATCGGCGTCGGCTCGGGGGGGCCGTATGCCCTGTCGGCTGCACGGGCCCTGCTGGCCCATACCGACCTTCCGCCGGAGCGGATCGTTGAAGAGGCGCTAAAAATCGCCGGAGACATCTGCGTCTATTCGAATTTGAACATCACGGTGGAGACGGTCGGAGAATAGGGGCGCACTGCCGAAGGGCAAAGAGAATCTTTATCCCGCCCCCCCGGGCAGATCAAACATATTACAAGTTCATGGAAGACCTCACGCCACAACAACTCGTCGCGGAGCTCGACAAATACATCATCGGGCAGCAGGCCGCGAAGCGCGCGGCCGCGGTCGCGATTCGCAATCGATGGCGGCGCCGGCAGCTTCCCGCGGAGATTCAGGCCGAGGTCGGGCCAGCGAACATGATCCTGATCGGGCGCACCGGCGTCGGAAAGACCGAGATCGCTCGGCGGTTGGCCACCTTGGTCAATGCTCCGTTCGTGAAGGTCGAAGCCACCAAGTACACCGAGGTGGGCTACCACGGACGCGATGTGGAGAGCATGGTGCGCGACCTGGTCGAGGTGGCCATTCGGCTGGTTCGCGATGAACAGACGGCGGTGGTCGAGGCGGAGGCCAAACGGCTCGCGGAGGAGCGACTGCTGGATGCGTTGATTCCCGCGACCGGCCTGGAGTCCGAGCAGGTGAAGGCCGATCCGGAGGCGGCCGAGCGTCGGAAGCGAAGTCGGGAGAAACTCCGGTCCCAGCTTCAAAATGGCGAGCTTGACGATCGGGTGGTCGAAGTCACCATCGAGGGACGGCCGGCGCCGATCGGGGTGATGGCCACGATGGGTATGGATCAGATCGACCCGGAGATGCAGAGTTTTCTGGAGCGGCTGGTTCCGACGCCGCCCAAGAGCCGCTCGGTGCCGGTGCGCGAGGCCCGGGAGATTTTCTTCGACCAGCAGTGCGAGAAGCTGATCGATCGCGACAAGGTGATCGAAGAGGCGATGCGTAAGGTCGAGGATAGCGGGATCGTGTTTCTCGATGAATTGGACAAGCTGGCCGCGCCGGAAAAAACGCACGGGCCGGATATTTCGCGGCAGGGGGTGCAGCGCGATCTGTTGCCGATCATCGAAGGCTGCACGGTAAACACGCGATACGGGCCGGTGCGGACCGATCACGTCTTGTTTATCGCAGCGGGGGCGTTTCACGGCAGCAAGCCCAGCGACCTGATGCCCGAGCTTCAGGGGCGGCTGCCGATCCGCGTCGAGCTCGAGGATCTGACCCGGGCGGACTTCGTGCGGATCCTCACCGAGCCGAAAAATGCACTGACCAAACAGCACGCGGCGCTATTGGCCACCGAAGGGGTGATGGTCGAGTTCACAAAGGACGCCGTCGATTCGCTGGCCGACATTGCCTTTCACTTGAATGAATCGACGGACAACATCGGGGCCCGCCGACTGATGACGGTGATGGAGCGGCTGGTCGAGGAGATCAGCTTCGAGGCCCCCCAGCGAAGCGGCGAGACGGTCGTCTTTGACGCCGCCTACGTCGAGAAACGCCTTCGCGGCATCAGCGAAGACGCCGACCTGAGCCGGTTTATCCTGTAGATCGTGTCGGCACTCACTTGTGTCCGCTGAACGAACTGCAACTTCGCACCGGTGTTGCGCTGTGGCATGCTGTCGGTCATGAGTAAGCGAGACGATGCCACAGCGCAGGAAACCGCCGCCCGAGCGTTGTGTAGCGCCCGAGCGGCAGCAAGTTTGAGCCCTTCAAGGTCTGAATGAATTGAGCCTAAGCGGCGGCCGCAACTTCGCGGCGGCGCATGACGACGATCGTCCCAGCCGTCAGGACCAGCAGCAGCATCACCGCCACGCCCCACTCGGACATGGTCGGCACACAGGTCTCTGCATTAAATGTACCCTCAAGAAAATCGCACTCTTCGAAGAAACTGTCGTCTAAGCAAATCCCATTCTGCAACGTGCAGTAACCAAGGTCATCTTGCGACATCTTGAGCTTGCCCTGACCAATTACTGAAATTCCATCCGCGTCATTGTAAGTATTATTGCCGGGAATGAGTGTATTCCCATCTACAGATACGCAAAAGTTCAGCTTGCCAGTCAATCGCACAAAGTTTGTGCCTAACGCGGAAATGCACTTAGATGTGACGCCGCCGCCGTTCAAAGCGACTGCCGCATCATCGCAGATTTCCTTAGGCGTAGTTGGTCTCGGTGGGCCAACAACATCATCATAAGGCTGATCGTAAAGTAGTATTTCAGTAGCGGTACAAGTCAAATCCGGGTTTCTTTCGAGAACGCGCCACGTTAGGTTTCCATTTGCTGTCGTGGCGATGCCAGAAACTTCAACTAGCGCAGATTTCAAGTTTTGCGCAAAAGCATTACCGGACGACACCAATGCTACGACTATAGCAACTCGAATGCATGCATTGTTAGATAACATGTAAATACTCCTCTTATTTAGAGAGTTCGGACTAATATATCGTAAGCGTTCGGCGAACCCCATCTTCAATTTGGCGCCTGGTTGAGGGATGATGCCTCCGTGATTTGAGGAGGCAGCCATGGCGAGGCAGGATCGGTCGAAGGAGGAGTTTTGGCGGCGGATGATTGCGCGGCAGGCCGG
>JBGTDB010000452.1:0-6240 GCA_041748515.1 Phycisphaerae bacterium | reverse complement strand
GACAGCAGTGCCTGGCTGCGGCGCTGGCCGGTCCAGGAATCAATACAGAGCGAAATCGACGGATTCGGCGGATTCGGCGGCTGAGCCACACAGATTTCACCGGACGCACATTCGTTATTGGCCGTACACTCGATATCGTCCCAATATGGAGGGACGGCGCTGCATCGGCCGACGTTTGTTGCGCTCGCCATGCGGCAATAATGCCCGGCCGGGCATTCGTTGCCGGTCGTGCAAACCGGTCGGGTCTCCCAATCGGGGCCGATCAGGTTTTGCAGCATCATGGCGAACATGTCGTGAATAATACGTTCGGCCTTTTCACGGCGGAGCAACCCCGGCGGGACGACCTGCGACGCCCAATCCTGAAGCCATGCCAGGCTGAGCTGGAGGCGGCCCTTGCGCGGATCGAACTGGCACCCCGGACTGTTGGGGCACTCACACGAATATTGTCCAACGTCAGGCAGGGTCTTGTTGGGGATGTCTTGAGGATAGTTCGTGTACTCAAACGGGAGGAGAATGTCGTTCTGCGCGTCGCATTCGAAGTTAGGGCTGTAGTCCGCGCGATTGGCCTCGCGCATTTTGGCCACCATGTCGGCGGTTCCGTCGATGGTGTTGACCACATGGACCCGCGCGCCCCGGGCGAGCAAATCGTCGTGGCCGATGGTGGTCAGCAGGTGCCGTCGGCTGTACTCGCGGAGCGTGCCGTCAACCAACGACGACGTGAACGGCTCCATGCGCACCTGCCACATGTCGAGGCTGTTCCCGCCCACCCGAATGCAATCTCCGTTTAAGCTGCACGGCGTAAACGGCTCGAACCGGTGCGACGTGTCGGACGTTCGGGTTACGCTTTCCATTCCCACGCCGCTTCTGTTCGGAGGCAGGAGGTATTGGGCGAGATCGCCATTCAGGTGCGGCATGAACGCGGTCGCGGCGAACGGATCGCCCTGCAAAGCCGATGGCGGCGGCAACTCGGAAGGAAGCAGCACGCGTCGGCGAAGGATCGGCTCTTCGACCTGCGTCGCGTACTTGGATCGAACGGCGCTCGGGCGATGGTAGAAATAATTGGTGCTCGGATCGCGGTTGCCCGCGGTGATCGGAAAGCCCAGGTCAAGGACGTTTTCGATCAAAGCGGGATGGGCTTCGTTGAGATTGACCATTCCACCGTGGGGAACGACGCGCACGGCCGCGAACACCCGTCCCTCGGGGTTGGTCGGCGGGTTCACCTTTGATGAAAGCACGGCGATTTCCGAAGGTGAAAGGCCAAGGTTGCTCGCAAGGGACAGGAAGGAATCAACGATGCCGTCTCCGTCGGCGTCAACCAGGCTGGGGCTGTAGCAAATGCTCCCCGGACAATCAAGATTGTTTCCACAGGGTCGCCCCGCGGCTACACCATCGAGACAACTCCGAAGACCGACCTGCACGGTGGTTCCGGTTTGGGCGTCGTAGACCTGCGTCGCGACGATGGGGAATCCCTGCGGCAGGCCGGTGTCGATCGGCGTATCCGGCGGGAGCGTCGGCCCGGTGAACGGGCGGGCCTGCATGGCCGCCAGATCAGTGTGCCAGCCGAATCCGACAAAGTAATCGTCCGCCGTGCCGGTCTCTCCATCATCGCCCGGATGCCGAAACGGCTCGATGGGGCTGAAATTGCCGTGAACGAAAGGAAGCTCTGCGAATGGCGCGGCAGCGGCCGCGGCAAGCGGCTCGGAAAACGGGAAATCCGGTCCGGCAAGAAACGAACTGCGAAGGACCGAACCCACGTTGGACGAAACGGACTGAACGACCTTCTCCTCTTCGCCGCGGCGCGATTGGGCGGCGATGCTTTCGGCCTCGAAATTCATGGTGGCCAGGAAGGCGATGCCGACCACGAACAGCACGCCCAGCATGGTCACCACCAGGACGAGCACCGAGCCGCGGCGCGGATTTCGCGTGCCGGTCGGTCGGCTGTGTCGCAGGAATGTCGTGGTTCGTTCGTTCATGGTCTCTCGTTTATCGTTTACTCGCCAATGGCAATCACCATGACGTGCCGCACCGGTTTATCAAGACGCTGTTGCGCGTCGAACACGTCCACGGTGATTCGCAGCGCGCCGGGAAACATCGGGTCGGGTACGGTATCTGAAACATCCGGAAAAGGATCTCCGCCGAAGTCGCGCCATCGCGGCCGTGAAGCAGTGAAGATTGCCAGGTTGGGCTGTCCGCCGGGATCGGCCCAAGCCATAGGCGACGCTCCGGGAAACCCCGCTCCTCGAAATCGCTCGGCCAACGAGTAGAAAGCGCCGGGAGGATCATTATTACCTTTGCACCGCTCCGGCGAGAAACTCGTGAGATCCAACTCGCAAACCCGATCGTCGCGAAGGCTCTCTAGCTTCTTCGCTGTGTTGCGAAGCCTATCGCGTTCGAGAGGCTTTAAACCTGGGGCGTTAGCTTGAGAATTCAGTTCGGCGATTTTCAGCTCGATCGCGCGAAGCGGGTCTCGCGAAACATTCGGAGAACTTCCCACGTCGCCCGGATCGAACCAGAGCATTTCGCCGAGTCCGTCCAGCCTTCCGGCGACGAACTCGCTTCGCGGATTCAGCGCCCACTCGACTTTGAACGAAGCACAGTTGGGCAGCATGTGATGTCCCAGGCCGTAAAACCGTCCATGATCGTGTAGTAATGCCGGTGGCGACGAATCAATTCGGCTGCGCTCGTGGAGCGTCCACGGCGGATTGAGATAAACGCCTTGAAAAATGGACGGCAGAAACCACGGATTGTCCGTGCCCAAGCCAACCATTGGACGAAGCACTATTGCTTCGTAACTGAATGGACCAATAGCGTCGCGTTGACCTTCGACCAGCGGAATCATCCCGGCGGCGATCAGTTCCGGTAGACCAATGCCGAAATTCGCGGGAGCGGGCGTTTCCAGCAGCAGCGTACCACGGCGTGCCAGGTGCCAATCTTGGGCGGGAAGCGCCTCGGTCTCGGTCGGGGAAAACGCCGCCGTCATGGCCGATGCGAACTCGTATTTCGGCTCGGCCGCGGTCCAATTCGGAGCGGAGACGTACTGGCCCACGTCGGCATGACCATAGACAACCTGTTGCAGATTCGAGGTCACCGACGCGTCGAGATAGCTGGCCCCTTTCCGCGCCGTGTAAAACATCAGAATGTCCGCTCGTGGCAGAATCATGTGGCCGTTGGCGTCCTCTCGCTCGGGGTCCGGCTGATGCGGATAACCATCGGCCGGATTGCTGTTGTCGTCGTCCTCTCGCCCGTCCCGGGTCCAATAGGCCCGGATTGAATTCCCCTGCATCAACATCAACGATCGGCCCGGCATCACGCCGCGAAGGTCGTCGCGAAGGGTCTGCTCGAAAGCGCGGAGGTTCTGGGTCACGTCGGTCAGGGCGGTGGCCTGCCCGGTCGAGCGGACGGTCATGTGAAATACCTGCCCGACCAGGGAGAGCATCAGGACGAGAATTCCGATCGAAACCACCAGCTCGGCCAATGAAAAGGCCCGATATTGGCGGACTCGGCCAGATCGGCCTTGAAAGCATGACTTATTGTTCTGATGCAAATTGCGCACAATACTCATCCATCGGGGGACAATCGTCGATTCACGACCACGAATGGCCTGGATCCTTTGCTATTATGCGGGTTTACAGGTGTCAGGCTAGATGGGAATAGGGCTTTCCGAGGGTTATCGGAGCTTATCGCGTTTCTTCGAAAAGTCCGAGGTAAGTGGCGTACCGATCGGGATGGATTTCACCCCGATCAAGAGCGGCCTTGACGGCGCAGCCGATCTCGTGGGTGTGAGTGCAATCGGGGAACTTGCAATCGCGAAGGCGATCGACGAACTCGGCGAAATAGGCCTCCAATTCCAGCCGCGGCACCAGCGAAACATCGAGCGTGCGGATACCCGGCGTATCGACGACGTAGCCGCCGAAGTCGAGCCGAAGGAGCTGGGCCGTCGTGGTCGTGTGGCGTCCCTTCTGGGTTTGTTCGATCACGTTGCCGACTTTCAACGCCAAGCCGGGCTGTACGGCGTTCAATAGCGAGCTCTTGCCCACGCCGCTCTGGCCGGCAACGGCCGAGGCCTTGTCCCTCAATACTTCACGGAGTTCGTCGATGCCTTGTCCAGTGAGCGTGGATGTGCAAAGCGTTCGGTACCCGATCGAACGGTAGCGCTCGAGGATGGACTCGGCCGCCCCGCCGAAGCCGGGTTTAAGCGGGCTGTGCCCGCCTCCGACGTCGAGATCGATCTTGTTCATACAGATGACCGGCGTGATTCCGCCGTAAAGCATGGTGACGATGTATCGGTCGATCAGGTGGGGTTTATGATCGGGCTCGCCGGCCGAGCTCACAATGACCGCCTGATCGACATTAACGACAATGGTGTGGAGCTTTCGACCGGTGCGCCGACGCAGAACACCCTTTCTCGGTTCGACCGATTCGACAACGCCGTCCTGTGGACTGTCTCCCGGCCGTTCGTTCACACTGAAACGGACATGGTCTCCGACGATGACAGGGCTCCGATCCTCGATCGACCGGGTGCGAAGCACGCGCCGCACGGTGCAAGGCCAGATGCGACCGGCAACGCCGGTTTTAAACGGGCTCTGCCCGCCGCCGTCGTCTACATCGGCGTATAGACCGCGGACCGCAACGACGGTTCCCCTGCGCAGGTTGTCAGCCGCGCCCTGGGGCTGAACCATAATGGTTCGCATTCGGGAAAGATCCCCCTTGGCGACGATGCTTTCCACGCCGGCCGAACTGACGTCGGACTCCGGTCCAGACTGATCGGTCCAGTCCTTGACTCGTTTTCGCGGTCCGCGGTTTCGGCGGAATGGAACACGGACTTTCTCGCCTTCCTTCGCGGGTCCACCCCGTTTCGGACCGGATCTGCCGGGTGTTTTTTTGGGATGCTCCTCGCTCATGACGTGCATTGTTCGGAGCCGATGCTTACGATGTCAAGCGGGGAGCCGGTTGCGTGCGACAAACCTTTGGCGGAACTGGAGCGGGTTGCCATGTGTAAAAAGCGGGCCTTTACTCTTATTGAGTTGATGGTCGTCATCGCGATCATCGGGCTCCTGGTAACCATTCTGATTCCGTCGCTGGGCCGCGCTCGCAGCACGGCGAAAGGCACGGTCTGCCTGTCCCGCCTGCGGACATTGGGCCAGGGATTCGTGCTTTATGCCAATGCCAACCGCGACGTAATGGTCCCCGGCCGGATGCCCAATGTCTCCAACGAGCAGATTCGGATGAGGATTCTGGGAGGCATCAAGTTCCGTCCGACGTTTCTGGCGATGATGGGCAACGAAGTCGGGATCCCGCCCTTTGATGATCCCAAACCGAGTCGTCTGGAGAATGATCGATTCGGCCAACCCGGCGATCGACAGAACTACTCGAATTCAATGTATGTCTGTTCCGAGACGCCCGATTGGGTGGACGAGCGAAACGGGTCATTCGGCTACAACTATCAGTTCCTTGGAAACTCGCGGCTACGGGATCCGAACATCCTGACTTCGTACAAGAACTGGCCGGTGACGCTGTCTCGCGTTCGCACACCGGCCGCCTGTGTAGCCATTGCCGATTCGATGGGCACCGCGGCCAGCTACAGCCGATTTCAGCGTGCCGCATATCAGGACAATGCCCCTGGCGATTTCCGTAGCGGCCGGTCCGAGAACGCCTATGGCAACGAAGGGTTCAACCTCGACCCGCCCCGCATCGATCTTGATCGCGGCGAGGCCGCGGGGTTTGACGCCGGACACATTCTTCGCACGGCCGTTCATCCTCGGCACAACAATCGGGCCAACATCCTCTGGGCAGACGTTCACGCCGGTGCCGAGACGCTCGGCAGCCTTGGATACAAGCGGGACGGAGACAGGGAAGCCGACTTTAATCACCCGATCAACTTCGAAGGCGACAATCGCCTTTTCAATATCAACTCTGTTGACCAACCGTGGGTCGAGTAATATGAAAGCGGAATTAAATGCCAAACCGGGCCGCGACGGCTGCCCGCATTGCGAAACCGCTGACCAACGGATGAATGATGGACCATTTTGCCGATCGACTGATTGAGGCCATTAAGGCAAGGGAGGCGCCGGCGTGCGTGGGGTTCGATCCACTGCCCGATCGGCTTCCGATCGATCTCAGGCCGGCCACCGGGGCGGGAGACGAGGCATTCGCGGCGGCGATCACCCGGTTCGGCCGTGGCGTCATTGAGGCCGTGGCTCCTTATATCCCGGCCATCAAGATCAACATCGCGTTCTTTGA
>JBGTDB010000451.1:0-2791 GCA_041748515.1 Phycisphaerae bacterium | reverse complement strand
GGCGGACGCTTGAGTCGGCCAGGCAGAAAGTCAAGGAGTTGTTCGGCGAACTCTTCGAGTCCGAGCTGCACCAGGTCTTGGGGCATCGCGATCACCGGCGGCGGCAGCCGCCTCACAGCGAAACCGCGGGCAGCGCAAGCCTCACGGCCGGGACAAAGAAGCGGTGCCGTTGAGCGTTGAATCGCACGAAAGAGAGATAGTCGATGGTAGGTCAACTTAACAAACGAAACGCTAAAGCTGCATCGTGCGTTGTATTGGCATTCTTTGCGGGTCTTTTCGCGGGCGCGCGATGGTTCGTTGACAGCGCCCGACCTTCGTCAGCGTATGGTCAGGGGCCGACAAACCGACCTGCTTCCGATGAGGCTCACTGGCTTTCGGACTCGCCCGCGGGGCAGCGCGACCAGTTGGAGCAGCATCTGCGCGGTCTTGACGTTGCCATGGTGGAGCTCGGGCATCGGTTCAACGAGCTCTACTTCGCAGGGCAGGATCGCAACTGGCCTTACGCCCAGTACCAGATCGAGAAGATCGAGCTGGCGCTGCGGCTCGCCTTGGAGCGGCGACCCTTGCGAGCCGAGGCCGCCAAGCCCTTTCTGGAAGAAACGATCCCACTGTTCAAGCAAGCCATTCAGGCCGCCAAATCCGACCGAAACAGCCGCGCATACGACGACGCCCTCGGCCGACTCCGGACCGATTGTATGAAGTGCCACGTTGTTGAGAACGTTCCGCACTTCACCGTTTACTTCGCAAAGAACCGGAGGTCGTCTATCCGGTCTGGGGAGGAGGGCGATTGAGTTCTGGTATCATGGTGATCGAGCCGATTCGCCGGCTCAAGGAATCCAGCTATGCAGAAGAGCCGAACACTACACGAGTCCGTTAGAGCCGCCTACTCGGCGGCGGCCGAAAGACCGTGCGAGCCTCATCCCTTTCCAGTCGGTCGCCAGTTTGCCGAGAGTGTGGGCTATAGCGCGGAACTGCTTGATTCGCTCCCGCGATGCGCAGTCGAGGCCTTTGCCGGCGTCTCGAACGTCGCGGTGTTTGCGGAGATACCAGAGGGAGGCACGGTGCTCGATCTGGGCTGCGGCGCCGGATTGGACACTTTGATCGCCGCGCAACGAGTTGGGCCAAGCGGAAAAGTCATTGCGGTGGATTTCAGCGACGCCATGCTCGACCGGGCGCATCAGGCCGTCGCAGAGGCCGGCCTTGCCAACATCGAATTCAGATCGGCGAATGCAGACGCGCTTCCACTGGAGGACGCTTCGGTCGAAACGGCCGTAGTCAACGGCATCTTCGATCTCAACCCGAACCGCGAGTCGATCTTCGCCGAGCTGGCCCGCGTGGTGCGTCCTAACGGGCGCGTCTTCGGCGCGGAATTGATCCTCTCTGAACCGCTGTCGGAATCGCAACGAACCTGCCCGACGAACTGGTTTGCCTGAGTGGCCGGTGCAAAGGAGGGCGGGGCCTTCCTCGGCGAACTCCTATCGGCGGGTTTTTCCGACGCCCGCATTCTTCGGACCATGCGAAACGCACGCACAAAGAATCCCAGGGTTCTAGGGGCCGAGTTCGTCGCGCGGCGGTAATTGACCAGCGACCCCCTGGGCTGAAGTCCCTCCCCCCTTGGCAAGGGGGGAGGTGTGGCACCGGCGTCTCGCCGGTGGATCGCTGTTACGATCGCGGCTCGGATCAATCCGAGAGTCCGCGCGGACTGAAGTCCCCGGCTCACTTTTGTCGCGATTCGGAGGGATTGCCGACGATTGAGATTGATAGGCGGGCGGTCAAAGGAGGCGTCAGGCCTTACCCGGCCTTCTGATAGAGCTTTTTCAGCCGGTCGCGAAGTTGGGCGGCTTCTTCAAAGCGTTCCTGCTCGATGGCCGCCCGGAGCGCACGGCGGGTGCGGACAACCGAATTGGTCGGAAGCTTCTGCTCGACCTCCTTGGCCAGGGTCCGCAGGATCTTGAGCTCCTCGGCCTTGTCAATGAACTCCGACTTCCCGGCGGCCTCGAAATGGGCGCGGATGTCGAGAACGCCGCGGTTGACGTGGGCCAGGGCGCTGGCCGGCTCGCCTTGCTGAAGCGCCCGATAGGCCAAGGCCCTCGAATGCATCATAAGCACGTACGGCCGGAACTCCTCAAGCACGGCCCGGTCCTGCCCATGTTTGGCGAACTCGCGACAAAGGTCGAAAATCGCAATGCTGTGGGCCGTGTCGGCCAAGACGTCGTCGAATTCCTCGAGCACAAACAGGGCGATGTATCGGCGATAAAACAGCGACGCCTCGATGCGCATCGCCTCGCACTCTTCCCGCGAAAGTAGAAACCCCGTGCGCTTGCCGGTGCGCTGGCGATGCTTGTCCAGCCGATCGAGGTGATAGGCCAGCAGACTTTCAAATCCGTGAGGGCGAACGTTATCAGGACGACCGACCGCCTCCATCTGAATAATGCCCAGCTCCACCCGCATCTGTATACGGACGGCGTCGTCGGCGCCGAGAATCTTACGCACCGAGATTTTGTCCGGCTCGTAGGGCCAGTCTCGCAGGGCTGCGTTGAGGTCGATATAGGACATAACGGCCGTCCTCCCTTTCTTATAAGAATCGTACGCTATCTGGAGTGTACAATTCAAGGCGTTAACGGCCCGACTTGCACGACATCGGACTTTCTTACGTGGTTGTTGAAGGGTATTCGCGGGCTCAAATGGCGGCGAACCGGGGAGGGGGTTCCGACGTACACGCCACGGTGGATATTATCGGGAGGTCCGTTGGGTCAGCGGAAAGGGCCATCGGCCCTGGATTCTGAAAATC
>JBGTDB010000450.1:0-4519 GCA_041748515.1 Phycisphaerae bacterium | reverse complement strand
GAACTACCACGGCTATGAAGCATCGCCTGTGTCCCACATTGTCGGGAGAGCTGTTTCGCCAAATCATTCACACGCATGGTTTGACTTACTCCCTAGGTACGATGGCCGGCCAAACGGCCACGGTTTGCTTCCAAACATTGTAAATCAAGGTATCTTCCGAAGTTGCCTGAAAGTTCAGGCAGCGACGGAATACATCAGGCGCACGTTGTACGGCGGATCTATCGAAACAAGATGTATCGGCGCCCCGTCACAGAGCCGCGCGACATCCGCCTCGCTGCCCGCGTCACCACAGAGCAGACGGTGCTGACCTAGCAACCAGAGGTCACTTGGTTGCGTGATGACCTTCTCCGGAAGCGGCGGCACATCGTCGGGATCTGTGTCGCCGTCTTCGAGATCCTCGGCCAACAGACGGGCGAGTTCCGTTTCACTGAATCCCAGCAGCTGCAGGTCGGCTTCTAGCGACTTCAGTTCCGCGAGTTCTCCCGGCAACAAATCCAAATCCCAGCTGGCGAGCTCTCCGAGTTTGTTGTCCGCGATCCGCAAGGCTTTGACCTGTTCGGGCGACAGGTCCGTGGCCACATGAACGGGAACTTCCTCAAGCCCGAGCTGGAGGGCAGCTTTGTAGCGAGTGTGCCCCACGATAATCAGACCGGTTTCATCGACTACGATGGGCTGCCGAAATCCGAACTCCGCAATTGAACGGGCGACGCCCGCTACGGCGTTGTCGTTTTTCCGGGGGTTGCGCTCGTAGGGTCGAATCTGGTCAGTCTTGCGGTATTCCAGTCTCATGGCAGTGTACGTCCCTCATCTAAGGCCCAGCGCCAACAGGTCGCTCAGATCGCAACCAATCATCCACTGCCGCAATGATAGGCGCGACCCTAATCCGGGGACGATGACGAGGAAGTCAGAAATGTCTGACATCCCTGTCAGTTCCCGCAGTCAATTCGCTTGAAGGTCTCGCAATGCAACAACTCCCTGGCCAATCCGCTCCACATTCACGTTGAGAGTTTCCAGGATCTGATTGACGTCTCGAATCCGCTGATCAAGGTTGTTTTCTGCGACGACCGTGTCGGGCCATACGGCCTTGAACAACTCTTTTCGCTTCAGGCCAGTCGGCCCGTGCTCGTACAAGGCTAGAAACACCTTCCATGGCTTTTCCTTTCGATCGAAACGTGCCGTGCTGCCTGATCGACTAACGACGCGCTCTGTCCGATCAACGCATAGTTCCAGGTACGATGTGCCGATTTTGTCTGGCTCCGGACGAAGATTTGTGCCGGTTGGGTGAAGCCGCATGAGTTCGGCAGTCACCCAGTCGTGCAACATCCCCGCATACATGTAGACGTTATTCGACCGGTGTGGATCACCCCCTTGTTCCCGAGAGAACGCCAGTAGCTGGTTCCAGAGTATTCGAGCTTTGCTGGGAAGCTTGCCACTGCAGTACTTCTCTACCTCGCGGACTGCCTCATACACCCCAAAATCATCTTCCTCGATGGGACCCACTGGGATCAGTTCCAGGGTCGAAGTGTATTGGTCATCGGTAAATTTCGCCAGCCGACGTTCAAGCGCACGCAGCGCGTTCTCGTAGGACCCGGTACAGCTCATAGTGGATGCAACCATCGATCTATCTCCTCATAGCCACGAAAAACACGAATGGAGCCGAAAGTCCGCGAATCAAGCGGCTGGCGACCTCGATTTTGAATGTATGCGAGGGTACCTGATCCAGGAAATCCGCAAAATTCTCCAGCGAAGTCCAGCGGCGGACAGTCGTCCTCTCAAGACCAATCTAGCGAGGTGGCCGAAAATTGGGCAATAGAACTCGCGCTAGGTTTTGGAAGGGCCTACCTTTGGTCGTCCAGGATCTGAAGAAAACGAATCGCCACTGGCGAGAGAAGAACTCGAAGGACGTCGTCTCACAAATGCGGCGCTGGTGTTGCTGGGCAATTCGCCGTAAAGCCAATGGGGATCGTTCATTGCCGCGACGCGAGCAGAGCACGATCGAGAATCTGCGGGATCGACACGCAGAGTCGTGCGAACGATCGCAACCTCTGAGCTAATCGGGAATTCCCCGCATTGTGCATGGTAAGTGAACGGATCACCGATCTCAGGCCCGGGAACAGCAAGACCAAGATAGACCATGCCGTGTCTTCGCGTCGGCGTAACTTGATGCGCGACATGGGTTTGCCCGCGAGAGTCGAGTTGGGTAACGCCCCGGCCTCAACCGAAGGATTGCGTTCGGCGGCTGGGCGGCTGTCGTACTTCAGAGAATGCGTCCCAACAGGCTACTCTTCATCGCGTCGATGGCCTTACAGGCGATGAGGTGCTCTTCGATCAAGGCGTGGCCGTTCGTCTCGCCCACACCCATGTCGGCTATCTCGAGCGACTCAGCCAAGACGTGTAAGCCTTCGACGGCCTTGTAATAGGTTTCGCGAATCTCCTGCGCCTGGTGAGGGTCCATCGTGCGAAAGGCATCGCGGATCACGGTTTCGAGATCAGTGGCCTTTTGGATCGTCATGTCTGTGTCCCCGAGGCTAAATGGTCATTTCCGAAGTTCTTTATAACACCTCTCGGCGCCCGACGTTCGCCGGTGTCGTGCCGTTCAAACGTTGAGGCACTGTTACGCCACTCACGAGAAGACGCCCCAGCGTGGCGAACGTGGGGCGTTGTGGCGGAAGCCTGGCCGAGGGCTAGCCGTTGGCGGCGAAGAGCCCGCGGCCGGCTTTCGTAAACCGGGACTCGGCGCCCTTCCCGGCGATTTCCTTCGAGATGGCCGCGTGGAGCGTGGCGCTGGGCGTCTTGCCGCCGGGACTGGTCCAGAGCTGCTGAGCGGCCATGGCTTCGATCAGTTGCTTCGAATTGAGCGGCTCGGCGGACTTGGCCAATACCGTCGCCGCGGCGTCCAGTGCGTTCACGCGTTTCGGCTTGGGATCGGCCTTCGGCCGAGAGCCCTTGTCGCTGGCTTTCGTGGCTGCTGGTTTTCGTTGGGGCGGCTTGGCCTTCCGCTCGGGCTTGGCGGCCGGCTTACGGGCCGTGGTCTTCTTGGTGGACTTTTTCGGAGCGGTCTTCTTGGTCGCCATGGTCAATCTCCTCGGGATACTTGGTCGCGATGGATCGGTTGCCATCGTCAGGCGGCGGGAACCACCCGCCGCGAGGCCCAAGCAGGGCCTTTCGGCTTCAGTGTGCGACCTGCCAGGCCCGCTTGGTCCCGTAACCCAGCTGCCGACCTTCGCAGAGGTAGACCACCTGATCCTCCTCCACGTCTTGGTCGTCCGCAGCCGGAAAGAACTGGTCGGCCGCGTCGTTGATCTCGTGGCCTGCGGCCAGCCCCAAAATCGTGTTCTCAAACGGCCAGTGGGCCTGGGTCATCAGGCGCACTTCGGTGTCGCCGCCGAGCTGGTCGCGGTAGTCCACCAGTCGCTCAATCAGTTCATCGATGGTCATGGTTGTGTTCCTCAAGGGGTGGGGATATTACTGACGGGTCCCTTCCAGAGTTGACACGACTTCCGACAACTGGCGGTTGACCTCGTTGACGCTGCCCACATGGCCCCAGTTGATGGGGTGCTCGTCGTCGCCGGGCGCAGGTAGATCGAACAGCAATTCGCGGATCCGATCGACCAGATCCTGCGCCACCAAGTGCGCGTTCTCGTAGGCGGCCTCGGGCTTAAGGTCGGGTTTCGAATTCGTAGGGGTTCGCATGTTTCGTGCTCCGCATTACGGGGTTCGGGAATCGTCATCTGACAGTCACACTTAAGCCATGGATTCGCCGTCTCATCAAGCCCATCGGAACGGCGATTCAGATGAATTCTGCAACTTGCCCCAGGCGGTTCAGACAACGTCGAAATGGCGCGGTGAATCGTCGCCAAATGTGCCAAGTCAACCCCGAAAATGGGTCTCGAAGGAAATCCGGCATATCGAGACCCATCGAAATCCGTAAGTCCCGCAGTGTTGGGCCATTAGGCGATCGGACGGCCGCCAAAACGCCGATCTCCATATCGAGACCCATGGATATCGAGAAGTCGGGGTAATAATAATGACAAACTTCCCGCCGTCGTTCGGCGCGACGGCGCTGTGCGCCGCGGCCCCAGACCGACCCCCTTGTGGGACTTTAGCGCGCCCGAATCGCCAAGGGTGAGCACCACTGTGAGCACCCCAAAACCGTGGCCCGATTTCACAGGAAACCGGGTGCAAAACCGACGGCTCAGAGAGGGCGGCCAAACCGCGAAGAACTCGCCCGCCGAAGCACGCTCCTGGGGGGAAGATCGCGGGTCGAAAACATCAGGGGTGACCACTGCCGAAAAAAGTGAGCACCACTGTGAGCACCTCAAAAAACGTCCTCGCCGTATCGCTGCACGACAGCGCGAGTTAGGCCAACTAGCCTCCAGCCTCCGGAGCCGAAGGTTAGTGGTTCGAATCCACTCGGGGATACTTTCTCCCGCTCGCCACAAGTGCTGCCGCCGCAGCACTGTCTGTCACGCAAGGCTAAACCCGCTCGCCACTTGCGCCCTCGCCCGAGCCCCGCTGT
>JBGTDB010000449.1:0-6025 GCA_041748515.1 Phycisphaerae bacterium | reverse complement strand
GCAACGCAGCCCGGAAGGTCCGGCACATACGCCGAGTAATTGCCATTTGCTTTTTCAATGACGACCGCATTCCGCATCTTCGCGACTCCTTCAGGCCGTCAGGCACCGAGCCAGCATCCGATGAAAATGATGTGTCCCGGTTTCGCGGGTCGGCGAGTATCGGCCGCGGTCGTACAGTCGCGAGCGCAGTCCGCGCTGCACGGCCTCGACGATCGCTTCGTCTTCCCGTTCGACGCGGTCCAGCCCCGCACCGACGCCCGACGCCAGCCGACTTTCGTCCCACACGTACGACAAGAACGAAATCCGGGTTCGATCCACCCCCAGCGGCTTGACCACGTTGATCGAAAGCCCCCACGGATAGAAGTTGAGCATCAGGTTGGGAAAGAGCCAGAAGTAATACCCCCCCACCGCCTGCCCGGAATCCGGCGAGTCGGCCGGCAGATCAAACACGTCCTCCCCGCCTTTCGCGATGCCCAATTGCAAGCTGCCATGCTCGAAAAGCTCCGTTCGATACTGCCCGTAATCCACCGCCTCGGCCAGGCTCGCATGAACAAACGGAATGTGAAACCCCTCCAGATAGTTCTCGCAATACAGCGCCCAATTCGCCGAGACCAGGTAGTCTCGTGAACGCGAAGCGTCGAACTTGAACTGCGAAAGCGGCATCCAGCCCAACCGCTCACGAACCGGCCCGATCCAATCGACAAATGGAACGAACCCGGCACCTCTCGATTCCCCACCGCGCCCGAGATCCCCTCCCCCCTTACCAAGGGGGGATTCAGGGGGGTCGCGCTCCGCGGCACCAAGCGATGTAAAGATCAACGGCCCCCAAGTCTCAAGCGGCTGCCTCGGCAGATTGTCAGCCTCACCCGGAAAGTCCGCGACGCCGTCGAACTCCGGCATGCTTTCGAACGTCCCGTCCAGCGCGAACCGTCGCCCGTGATAGCGGCAGCGAAGGTGCGACTCGACGCCCGCGTGTTCACACACCAGCATCCCCCGGTGGGTACATACGTTTGACATACAGCGCAGCCGATCGGCCCGATCGCGCACCAACAAGAGCGGCGCGTCCAGACATCCTTCGAGCATCGTGAACGGATGAACCTGCCCCGGAATGCGAACCTGATCGAGATGAGCGGCGAACTGCCAGCTCCCGGCGAAGATACGCTCCTTCGCGGCCGCATAGACTTCCGGGTCGGTATAAACCCATGCCGGCGGCGTCCACGCCCGCGAAATCTCCTGATCAATCTCAAAATGCGGAGTCATCAGCGCTACAACCCTTCGTTGATCAACGAGGCTGAAAGCAACGATCCGGCAACGTAGACCTGCTACCCCATTCTACCTGGGACGGTCCTGGGAACTATCACCGAGAGTCATACGCCGCCCGGCGCCATTCTGAGCGAACCAAGACTCAACCGCAACGCCGACCGGCGCCAGTTCGAGCCCCGATCGAGAGCCCGGCGATACTTGCGACTGGCGCGTCGGATGTCCGTGAGTTGGCACCCACGGCTCGGATAAGGAGCCTGGCACCGTCAATCTAATCTCGCGTGATTCGCGTGCCGACCCGTCCGGCGACAGCGTCGGCCGCCTTGTGCAGCGGGCCGATGATGACTTGGGCATCGCGGCGTTTGGAATGTTCGATAAAGTAGACGGCCCCTTGCACCTTCGGGCCCATCGACCCGGCCGGAAACTGCCCCTCGGCCATGTAGGCCCGGGCCTGTGAAACGGTCATTTGTTCCAATTCTCGCTGATCGGCCTTGCCGAAATTGATCGCCACCCGATCCACATTAGTCAGGATCATCAAGAGAGTTGCATTAAGCTCGGCCGCAAGCAACCCGCTGGCCAGATCCTTGTCGATCACCGCTTTAACCCCGCGCAACCCTGCCGACGGATCTCGGACCACGGGAACCCCCCCGCCGCCGCAGGTCACCAGAATATCGCCGGCCTCGACCGACCGCCGAATCAGTTCGATCTCCGAAATGTGCCGCGGGACGGGCGATGCGACCACCCGGCGGAACTTGCCCGGCGAAACCTCGCGAATGGCCCAGCCCTCGTCCTTGCCGAACCGATCGGCATCATCCTTCGA
Source organism: Phycisphaerae bacterium (assembly GCA_041748515.1). Taxonomy (GTDB): domain Bacteria; phylum Planctomycetota; class Phycisphaerae; order UBA1845; family UBA1845; genus JBGTDB01. Next base: position 3,945 of record JBGTDB010000449.1, on the reverse strand, counting down.
GAGTACGCGGCCGATGGGCTTCGTGGGGTTTTTGAAGGAAGGATCGTCCTGATCCACCAGGATGGTCGTGACGATGGCTGCGACGATCTCTTCCCGGCCGCGTTTTTTCAGCTCGTTGGTCAGCGTCTGGGCGATCATGTATCCCATTCCGCCCTGAACGTGTGCGACGGCCACCTCCATCGGCAACGGATATATCGCGTTGGCCGCGGCTTCATTGCGCAACAGGAAATTGCCAATCTGCGGCCCATTCCCGTGCGTGATAACGAGTTGGTTGTCCTGCTCAATCAAGTCCGCCAGAGCAACGGCCGTCACTTTCGAGTTGTCAAACTGCTGGCGGACGTTCCCCTCTTCTTCCGGACGGGAAATGGCGTTTCCCCCAAGGGCGACGACGATCAACGGCTTTCTCGACATAGCAGCCCCTACCTGGTGCGACCCGAACGCACACATTGAATATCGGTTTTCTTTGCTGGCCGGTTATACTCCGGCCAATCGCACCCCGGCCCGTCAGGTGAATTGCCCGGCGGCTGGTTGCGTAGTACATTAGCGATTAAGTCCGGATGCCGGACTTTCGGAGGAGCAACACTGATGTACCGACACCGCCGACCCTTCTTCCCTATCATCGGGTTGATCCTCTCGACAACAGTACTGGCGGATTCGCACCTTTGGCGATTCAACGAGATTTTCAGCAACGCCGACGGCACGATCCAATTCATCGAAATGAGGGAGTGCTGTGGGCAAGATCACGAATTCAATCTTATCGGCCACTGGATCGGAAGCGTCAGCACGGATTCGACGTTCTATTTTCCATCGAATCTCGTTCCGCCTACCGGGCACCGCCACCTGCTTTTTGGAACGCCCGGATTCGCCGCCCTGCCGGGGGCCCCAACTCCCGACTACATCATCCCTGAGAACTTCGTCGCAATAGACGGCGACATACTACTTTACTCATTCTACTCGAACGCCACGATGCACGTGCCGCCGTTGCCCGTCGATGGAGTCAGCGTAATGGGCCCGCTCGGCGAAGTTCTTCCCACGAACACCCCGACAAACTACGCAGGCGAGACCGGAACGGTTGATTTGCGATGTTCTGACGGCGACGGCGACGGATTCGGTGCTCCGGGACATTCCGCCTGCCCTTCCGGTCCGCAGGACGATTGCGATGATGACAACCCATTGGTCTTCCCCGGCGCCGAAGAAATCTGCGACGACCAGTTAGACAACAACTGCAACGGACTGGTGGATCTTGAAGATCCGGCCTGCGCCGTCGAGTTTCCGGGGATTCCATCGGTTTCCGTTTGGGGGATTCTGATCATCTTTCTGGGCCTTGCGATCGCGGCAAAAATTCGCATGGGGTCGGCGCAGACGTTGATCGCTTAGCGCCATCCATAGCAAATCCCGCCTTCGAATACCTGAATCGAAGTTGCCCCCGGGGGCATCCCCAACCGGTTTCGAGAATTCAACAATTCGGTTTCAATTCGAAACTCGGAACGTCAGATGGCGACGGAATGAACGATTCAATCGAACCTACTTGGCTTGAAGGACTCAACCCCGCTCAGCGCGAGGCCGCTTCGTTCGGCGACGGCCCTCTGCTAATCGTCGCCGGGGCGGGCACGGGCAAGACCAAAACGCTGGCCTGCCGCGTCGCCCACCTGATTTCCAGCGGCGTCTCGCCCGAGCGTATTCTCCTCTTGACGTTCACCCGTCGGGCCGCTGAGGAAATGCTCAAGCGGGCGGGCGGGTTGATCGGCCGTGATTCAGGCGGCAGAGTCTGGGGTGGAACGTTTCACGCGGTGGCCAATCGGCTGCTTCGCATGTACGCCCCGGTCGTGGGCCTGTTGCCCGAGTTCACCATTATGGACGAATCCGACGCGGCGGATCTTATGAATCTTATTCGCAGTGAACTGGGCTTTGACAAAAGCGAAAAGCGATTCGCCCGTAAGGAGACGCTGGTCAAGATCTACTCGCACACGGTCAACGCTCAAAAACCACTGAACGAAACCCTCAAGACGCACTTCCCCTGGCACGCCGACGACGCCGAAGCCATTGGTCGCATTTTCACCGCATATACCGATCGCAAGAAGTCTCAGCACCTCCTCGACTACGACGACCTGCTGCTCTTCTGGAGTGCCCTTTGCGCTTCCGACGTCGGGCCGGCGCTTCGGCGACGCTTCGAGCACATCCTGGTGGACGAGTACCAGGACACCAACGCCGTGCAGGCCGAGATCCTCCGCGGAATGCGAACCGACTGCGACAATATTACGGCCGTGGGCGACGACGCTCAGGCGATTTATTCGTTTCGCGCAGCCACCATCAAGAACATTCTCGATTTCTCTGAACATTTTCCGGGCCCGCGGATCATCAACCTCGAGCAGAACTACCGCTCGACTCAGCCGATTCTAAAAGCGGCCAACGCGGTGATGGCCGACGCGACACAGCGCTACACCAAGGAGCTTTGGTCCACACGGGAATCGGGCATTAAGCCCGCCCTGTTCACCTGCATCGACGAGGCGGAGCAGACCGAGGCGGTCTGCCGACACATCTTGGAACACCTGGAGATGGGCGTACCTTTAATGCGACAGGCCGTACTGTTTCGCGCCGGGCATCACAGCGCAGCCCTCGAAATCGAGCTGACCAAGCGAAACATCCCGTATCACAAGTATGGCGGCCTCAAGTTCCTCGAAGCCGCCCACATCAAGGACATGGTCGCCCTGCTTCGGATTCTGGAGAACCCTTATGACGAAGTGAGTTGGTTTCGCGTTCTGATGTGGTTTGAAAAGATCGGACCGAGCACGGCCCGCCGGCTCATAATTCAGCTTGGGGTGCGTCGCGACGCCAATGTCGGCAAATCGACGTTGCGATCAGAAGATCAATCCGGATCCAATCGTATCGAACCTCAAAGCTCAGTGACCCGCCTGCTACAGAATCCGCCCTCGGTGCCGGAAGCGGCGGCCAAGGAATTCCAAGGGCTCAGGTCGGCATTCGCCTTCTGCCGCGGCATGATTCTCGGCGGCCTTGGTGGAGAGGAGTCGGAACGCCGCGAAGATGCAACTGCGAAACCACCCCGACGGAAATCGGCCACGCATTCCGGGCCAGTCGGCATTGAACCAAGCCTGATCGATCAGCTAGAGCGCCTCATAGCATTTTACGATCCGATCTGCCGCCGCCGCTATGACAATGCCGTAGTCCGCCTTCGTGATCTCGATCAACTTGTCTCCATCGCCTCGCGCTATCGCTCCCGCAGCCGGTTCATCACCGATCTGACGCTCGATCCGCCACAGTCCACCTCAGACTTGGCCCAGCCTCCGTTTCTGGAGGAAGACTACCTCATTCTCAGTACGATTCACTCTGCTAAGGGATGCGAATGGGATGTCGTACACGTCTTACACGCCGCCGACGGAATGATCCCCTCGGATATGGCCCTCGGAGATTCCGAAGGCGTGGACGAAGAGCGTCGCCTTTTCTACGTGGCCATGACCCGCGCCAAGGACATGCTTTACGTCTACTTTCCGCTTCGATATTATCATCGGCGCTTCGGCACATCCGACAGCCACGGCTTCGCCCAGCTAACGCGATTCCTGCCCCCGCCCGCAAGATCACTCTTTGAGCAGCGCCTCGGCCAAGCCGAATTGGTCGAACACAAGACCGCGACGAAGTTCCTGCCGGACAGCCGCAGCCCCCACGTCCGCGTGAATCGACTGTGGAGCGAGTGATCGATGGATGCGGCCTATGAGCCGGCTGACGTATCTCGCTCAAATCCGTCTGAGTAGTCGCGGCCCTCATAGAATGATTTCCAGATCGCGCTATCGAAGAGGCGATGGGCCTTCTCATTTGGATGCGGATCGTGGCGACCGAGGATCAACGCGTCGCGGTCCGCCGATTCGACGACGGGGAGTAGATCGAGCACCTCAATGCCCTGGTCCCGAAACCACGCGGCAACCTGTTCAT
>JBGTDB010000448.1:0-6739 GCA_041748515.1 Phycisphaerae bacterium | reverse complement strand
GGTGGCACGGACCTGCTCTGCTTGTCCGTGAGGTCGGGCAATCCGATTCGCAACGCGTTCCGCACATGTGCTGGGGTCCAATGGCGCTTTGCGTAGCCTTGAGTCCTTGTCCGTGCCACCCAAATTGGGATGCAGCCCTTCCCAAAATGCTGAGATTTCTTGACCAAATGGGGAATTGCCGATATAATGCGGACCATGGGCCGGCTGCCGTTCAGATTGGTTGTTATCGCGGGCGTCGTTTTCGCAACGGGTTTTCGCGGAAATGTCGGGGCTGTGCAGTTCTTTATCGGCGCCGATCATGTGTTTCACTCTCACACGCATGAACATGATGGGGATGGGCATACCTACTGGCACTGTCACGCCGGGCCAACGCATCACACCCACGAAAATCACGATCATCACGACGAGGAAGCGTGTAATCACGATTACGAAGAGCCTCCTGTGATCCCGCCACTTCAGCGAGTGGCCTCGGAGTGTGAGTCCATTGGCAAACTCCTGTCAGCCGGTCTACAGGGCTCCGTTCTCGGAGAGTTTGACCCGCCGCCGCTGCCGCCTCCCAAGCCACCCCCGAAGCTGACTTTTTCCGATGCTCACCTAGACCAACTTCGGACGGTGATCCTGCTGACCTGACGGGCGAAAGCGCGTTTCGCCCGTTGCTGCGCATGCGCGGCATAGGTCAACCGTGGTCTGTTCCGGAGTTAATATCTTGCGCCTCAAACCGTGGTTTTTCGGCACGTTCGAGCCTGCGCGCCGACTCGGACTCGACTGTCCTCGTTCTCGTCCCCATGGACTGGCGGTTGGTCGGGCATGCTCTGTGCCGAGCGTTCTGAGCCTGATTACTTCGGCGCTCTTGGGTGGGTGCGCCACGCTCGACGCGCGGCCGGACATGGAGCGATCCGCAGCGTCCATTGAACATGCACTAGGGACACCGGCGGACGTGCTTCTGCTCGATGCCGAAGCGGCAGAAGCCAAAGCAACCGAACTACTCAAGGATGGACTCACAGCCGATGAGGCGGTTCAACTGTCGTTGCTAAACAACCCCCGTGCGCGTTCGGCGATGTTGGGCGTCGGAGTGTCGCGAGCGGATTTCGTCCAGTCCACGCTCTTCTCCAACCCGACGCTGGCCCTTTCGTTTCGCTTTCCGGACGGCGGCGGGCTCGCCAACTTCGAGATGGGGCTGAGCCAGAACGTTGCCGAGCTCTGGCTGATCCCGGCGAGGAAGAAAGTCGCCCAGCGGCAACTCGATCGTACCGTCCTGGAAGCCGCTGCTACGATCGCAGCGATTGCTTACGACGCGCGCCGCGCCTACTCGGCTACAGCCAGGGCGCGCGAGGTGGAAACGATCGCCAGCGAGGCGATGGAGCTCTCGGAACAACTTTATGAAGTAGCTCGGTTGCGGCGGCAGGCGGGTTCCGGAAGCGAGATCGACGTAAGCCTCGCCCGGACCAAGCATCTCGAATCGCAGACCGCGTTTCGTGCAGCACGCCTTGCGACGATTGAAGTGCACGCAGAGCTGGCCAGAGTGCTCGGGATCACGGGCGGGCCCGAGACGTTGCATGTTGCTGAGTCACTGCCCGAGCCGAGCAAATGGGAAGTATCGTCCGACACACTTCAACAGATCGCCCGGGAGAATCGACTCGATTTGAAGATTGCCGAACAAAACGTCAGCGAGGCGAATGCGAGGGTCATAGAAGAACGCGCCCGTTTCCTGAAATCGCTTGAGGTTGGGTTTGGGCTGGAACGGGCCGAGCGACGGTCGGGCGGCGGCAGGAATTGGGCACAAGAAACGTTCTACGATTCGCTTCAGGCGGGACAGCTCACGCCACCCAATCTCATGCCACAGGAAAGTAACGGACAGGACGTGATAATCGGTCCGACGTTCGGCATTGAACTGCCCCTGTGGGATCAAAACCGGGCGCAGATCGCCAAGGCCGAACTTCAGGCGCAGCAGGCAATTCAATTACGTGACGCGCTGTTGATCGACGCGGCGCAGGACATCCACTCCCGACTGGCCCGGGCGCGCACGGCCGCCGAAAACGCCCTCTTTTATCGCGACGAGCTGCTACCTGCCACCGACCGAAATGTTTCGCTCGCGCGCGAAGCCTACAAAGGCGGGCATGCTTCGTTTGTATCCGTGCTGGAAACGGAACGCTCATACTTGGCGGCGAGAGGCGGCTATGTGGAAGCGCTGGCAGCGGCGGCCGTCGCGACCATTGAACTGGAGCAAGTCACCGGACGCCCGGCTTCGGCGCTCTTGCAATCAGAATCTACCGAATCCACGGCCGAGCCGTCGACGCCGAAGGGAATACCATGAACATGAAACACATATTCATCGCAGCAATCGGTTTAATCGTACTTTCCGGCTGCGACGACGCAGGACCGAAACCTGAATACGGTTCCCCCACGGAGGCCACCGCGCCGGCGCCGACCAACCGCGTGGAGATTCCGGCCACCGTGCGAAGCAACCTGGGGATCACGTTTGCCAAGGCCGAGGCCCGGCATGTCGCGCACACCATTCGCGCACCGGGGCGGTTCGAACTGGCCCCGCAGGCGCGACGCGAATACCGAACGATGGTCGCGGGTCGCGTCGAGCTCTACGTCAACCAGTATGAAGAGGTTGAGGCCGGAACACTCCTTTTCACGTTGGATTCTCCGCAGTGGCGTGAGCTGCAAGAAAGGCTAAACGAAACGGAGTCGAAGTTGCTTCAGGCAAAGGCGCGGGTCAAGACGATCGGTCCTCTCAAGGCCGCGCACGAGCAACATCACGACGAACTCAAGCAATCGGTCGGCATCTGGACGGAGCGTGTGGAGCAACTTCAGCGGACGCGGGAAAGCGGTGTCGTGGCCGACGAAGAAATTGCCCGCGTTCGAACGGAACTGGCCACGACACGGGCGCAGTTGGCGCAAGTGCTGGAAAAAGAGGCGGAGTTGCAAGCACGCGAGGTCGAGGTGGAAGCGGAGCGCAACGCCGCGCAGGAGCGGGTGGAACTCTTGCTCATGAACGCCAGTTCGCTGCTTGGCATCCCCGCGGAGAAGCTGACCGAAACCGATCCGTCTTCGACGCTGGGCCATCCGCGCTGGCGCGAAATCAGGCTGGTCGAGATTCGCGCCGGCAGCCCCGGCGTTGTTGAATCGGTTAACCTGACGAACGGATCTTGGGCGGCTGAGTCGACTCTGGTCCTCACGACCGTACAACCGGATGTCATTCGGTTCCGGGCAATGGGCTTGCAAAGTGATCTGCCGAAATTCGCCAACGGCGCAACTGCCTGGATTGCGCCGCCGCAATCTCCGGGAATGGACATCAATGCCGCCGTGGAGGCCGACCTGACGATCGGTCTGGAGTCCCATCCGGATAACCGGACAATCACCTTGGTCGCGACTCCACCTGAACACCGGCCGTGGATGCGCGCTGGGGTGTCGGCATTCCTGGAAGTGGTGGTGGAAACTTCAGGCAGTAAAGCACTGGCGATTCCGCGCTCGGCGATTGTCAAGGACGGAATCACCCACGTCTTGTTCCGCCGCGACCCGGCTGATCCGAACAAAGCCATTCGGGTGGAGGCCGACATGGGCGTCGACGACGGCCGTTGGGTGGTGATCAACAGCGGGCTGGCCCTTGGCGACGAGGTGGTCTTGCTGGGTGCGTACGAACTCAAGCTGGCCACGACGCAGAGCGGGGTGACGCAAAAAGGCGGGCACTTCCATGCCGACGGCACGTTCCACGGCGAACACTAAGCGAGGATCAATGCCATGCTGAAACGACTGATCGGATTCTCGCTCAACAACGCCACGCTGGTGCTGGTGCTGGCCGGCGTGCTGCTGGTGTTCGCGGGGTACCAGCTTCCGCGAACGCCGTTGGACGTGTTTCCAGAGTTGAATGCGCCGACCGTGGTGGTGATGACCGAGGCGCCGGGATTGGCCGCGGACGAAGTCGAGCAATACGTCAGCTTCCGCATCGAAACCTCGGTGAACGGAATTCCCGGCGTACGGCGTGTGCGCACGTCCAGCGCGATCGGCCTGTCTATCGCGTACGTCGAGTTCGACTGGGGCATGGACATCTATCGAGCACGGCAACTGGTTTCGGAGCGGCTCGACGCGGTCCGCGAGGAGCTGCCCCCTGATGCCCATGTGGAGATGACGCCCATCACCTCGATCACGGGAGAGATTATGCTCCTGGCGGTGTCCGCGCCCGAGGGGACGGTAAGCGATCTCGATCTACGTGCTTATGCGGAATTTAACCTGCGGAACAAACTGCTGGCAATACCGGGGGTCGCCCAGGTGTCGGTCATCGGCGGCGAACTGCCTGAATATCAGGTACTCGTGGAGCAGGAAACCTTGCGGCTCTATGACTTGACGCTGGACGACGTGGCCGTTGCCGCGAAGGAAGCGCATAGCACGATGAGCGCCGGCTACCTGCCCGACGTCGATTCGTTGGAAATGCCCATCCGACAAAGCGGACGGGTGCGGTCCGTGGCGGACATCGCCGGATCGGTCGTCAAGTATCACGACGGCGCGCCGGTCACCATCGGCCAGGTGGCGGATGTGCGGCTGGGCCCCGCCTTGAAACGCGGCACAGGGGCAGACGCCGGCCGGCCGGCCGTGGTGATGACCATCCAGAAGGCGCCAGGCACCAACACGCTTGTCATCACCGAGCAAGTCGATAAGGCGCTGGACGCGCTCACGCCGACGCTCCCGCCCGGCGTCAAGATCAACCGGGAGATCTTCCGGCAGGCGGATTTTATCCGGCTGTCGGTGGACAACGTGGCCCACGCGTTGCGCGACGCAGCCATAATCGTCTCGGCGATCCTCATCCTCTTCCTCTTCAATGCCCGCACGACTGTCATCACTCTGGCAGCCATCCCGTTGTCGCTGGCGATCGCGCTGCTGGTCCTGCACCAACTGGGCATGACCATTAACGTCATGACGCTGGGCGGCCTGGCCATTGCAGTTGGCAGCCTCGTCGACGATGCTATCATCGACGTGGAGAACGTGTTTCGCCGATTGAAGCTCAACGCGGCCAAACCCCAGGACCAGCGCAAGTCCAAGCTTTTGACCATCTTCGATGCCAGCAATGAAATTCGCCCGGCGATGGTTTTTGCGACCGTTATCATTACGCTTGTCTTCGTACCGCTGATGTTCCTGGAAGGCATCGAAGGCCGATTCTTCCGCCCATTGGGCGTCGCCTTCGTGGTATCGATCCTCGCGTCGTTGCTGGTGGCGCTGACGGTGACACCGGCCATGTGCCGTTACCTGCTCCATGCCAAGCCGACGGAACGAGAGTCCCACGACAGCCTAGTCGTTCGCTGGCTGAAGCGCGCCTATGAACCTTCGGTAAAGCTAGCGCTTCGCTTCCGATGGTTGGTGCTCGGAAGCGCAGCGTTGGCGACAATACTTACGGTGTGGCTTGGATCGACCTTCGGCACGTCCTTCCTTCCCGAGTTCAATGAGGGTACCTTCACCGTGGGCCTGTTTGCTCCTCCCGGAACCTCGCTGGCCGCCAGTGATCGAATGGCCGGTTCCATCGAGAAGCGGCTGTTGGCCATTGAGGGTGTTAAGAGCGTGACCCGCCGCACCGGCCGGGCGGAGCGCGACGAACACGCCGAGCCGGTCAGCAACTCCGAGATCGACGTCACCGTGGCCAAAGGCCATCGCAAGGATGAAGTGCGCGAGAAGATCACGCGGGTGCTGGAGCAGGTGCCAGGCATCACCACCAATGTCGGTCAGCCGATCGAGCATCGGCTAAGCCACATACTTTCCGGAACGCCGGCGGCGATCGCCATCAGCATCTACGGCGATGACCTAGATGTTTTGCGCAACATCGCCAAGGAGATCGAGGCGGCGCTAAAGCCGCTCCCCGGTGCGCGGGACGTGGCCGCCAATCGGGAGGTGATGATCCAATCGCTGCCGGTGGAATACCGGCCCCAGGATCTGGCCGCTTACGGCCTCTCGCCGGTGTCGGCGGCACGGCAGGTCCGCAACGCAATGTTCGGCGTCGAAGTGGCCGAGGTCAACGAAGGAATCAAGCGTTACGCGCTTACTGTGCGGCTCGTGGACCACGAACGCGATAGCGTGCGGGACCTTCGCAACCTGATCCTGCGCGGCCGCGGCGGGGCGCACGTGCGACTCGAAGAAGTGGCCGATATGGGGCCTGAGTTGTCGTCCAACCTGATTGCCCGCGAAAACGCTCAGCGCAAGGCCGTCGTGTCGCTCAACGTCGCCACCGGCTCGAACTTGGGCCACTTGGTGGAGCAAGTTAAACAGCTCGTCGATCCGATCGTCAGCCGGCACGGCTACAGTGTGAAGTACGGCGGGCAGTTCGAGGCCCAGCAGTCGGCCAGCCGCACGATCTTGCTATTCAGCGGCCTCGTGGTGCTGATCGTGCTGGTGCTGCTCAACGTGGCCATCGGCTCGATCCGCGTATCGCTGCTGGTGCTGGTGAATTTGCCGCTCGCCTTAATCGGCGGCGTCATCGCCATCTTCGTGACCGAATCGCCCGGCGTGCTGAATAACACCCTGGGGCTCTTCGGCATCGGCAGCTACGTCGCCCCCGTGATTTCGATCGCCAGTCTCGTCGGCTTTATCACGCTGTTCGGCATCGCCATACGCAATGGTATTCTGCTGGTGAACCACTACAGATACCTCATCGAAAACGAAGGAGCCTCGATGCAGGAGGCCATCGTTCGCGGATCGCAGGAGCGGCTGGTGCCGATCCTCATGACCGCGCTGACCGCCGCCCTGGCCC
>JBGTDB010000447.1:0-3195 GCA_041748515.1 Phycisphaerae bacterium | reverse complement strand
CCCGGCCTGCCGCGCAATCATCCGCCGCCAAAACTCCTCCTTCGACCGATCCTGCCTCGCCATGGCTGCCTCCTCAAATCACGGAGGCATCATCCCTCAACCAGGCGCCAAATTGAAGATGGGGTTCGCCGAACGCTTACTTTTGGACAGATCGTTCGCGGTCATTGTTATTGATTGAAGCGATTCATATAGGCCAATCCATCGATGTGGTCTCCGGCTAAGAGATCAGGCATTGAGTCCAGCGTGACGGTCAGCCAAGTGAAGCAACAGTTTCTCACTCGTTTGCTCGATTGAGGGCGTCGACCGAAGACGAATCAGTTTGTCCGGCCCGAGCTCTTCAGGAGACTCATAATTCGCGGAAAGCCGATCGAAATCTTCCAGACGCGCGTCGGAAATCGTTTCCGGATTCTCCTCCCGATCGGCAAGCCGCTTGCGAATCAGGGCGTCGTTCGCCAATAGCTCGACGAATAGTACTTTGCCGCCGGCGTCAGCCACGGTCTTTGAAAGATTCTTGCGATGTGATTCACGTCCGAATGTCGCATCGAGCACGGCACCCCGGTGCGTCCTGAGCGCGGCCAGCGCTGACTCCGTAATCGAAGCGTAGATACGTTCAGACATGGCCGGAGAATAGAGTTGTCGGCGCTGCGTTCCCTGCGGACGAACGTTGACCGGGACGCCCGCCAGTCGCTTTCGCGTTGTGTCCGACGAAAAGACGTCCCAACCGAGCGCATTTCCGAGAGCCGCGGCCAAGCTCGACTTGCCCGTTCCGACTCGGCCCATCACGCAAAGCACTGTGGCCTTGGATCCGAAAAGCGAGAACCGCAGTGCCAGTCGGAAGAAATCATGGGCTTCCTTGATCGCTTCCGGGCGCCGTTCATCGGGCAGTTCTCGCTCATTTGCGAGCAGCCAGGCGACCTTGCCGCGGACGGCCGCGCGGTAAGCTTGATAGAAGTCGAGTACATCGAAAATATCAGGGTCGTTCAGCCGAATCGCCATCTTGGCCAGAAATGCTTCGCTGAGATCCCAGCGTCCGGCGTAGGCGAGTTCCATACCGAGGAAGGCAAGATCGGCGGCGACGTCGATGCAGCGAAGATTGTCGTTGAATTCGATGCAATCGTAGATCGAGACGCGATTTGGCCCCATGTGAATGTGAATCGGGCGCAGGTCGCCGTGGCAGTCCCTAATGCGTCCTTCCTCGACCCGACTTGCGAAAATCGCCGATTTCCGTTCGATGAAGCACTCGGCATAGCGACGCATTGCATCGAGTGATGCCCGCGGAAGTACTGGCCCGACCGTGTTCTCGCAAAGAACGAGGTTTCCACTGACGGCTTCGCGAATGCAGTCCAGCGTTCCAAAACCCGGAGTGGTCGGCTGCGCCTGATAGAAGGGTACAAGCGTTTCGACGATTCTTTGTATGGTCGAGAGCCCTACGAAATCGCCAGGGGCCGTCATACATGTTTCCGTATTGGCATTGTTGCTCGTGCTCGCCGGATGCAAATTTTTGGCGGACGCGGCGCGGGTAGCTGCGAGCTGAGAGGAAAGAAAATTGCACTCGTCCAGGCGCGCCATTTTCACCGCGTAATCTTCCGGGGGGTCGGCGGATCCCGCGGCCTGATCTTGCGACTCCAACGCTCCGAAACCAAGGCGGCCGTCGCCTTCTACGATTGGCACCACCCCCAGATAAACGTCCGGACAAAGCCTGCGATTGAGGTCCACTTCTCGAAAAGAAAAGCGCCTGCGGCGTTCGAGGGTCGAGTAATCGAGGAATCCGAAATTGACAGGCTTGCGAACCTTGAAAACCAAAGGGCCCGCCAGGGCCACGATGGAAACATGGGTTTGAATAATCTCGACGCTTTTCGGATTGTGCTCGTACGATCCCGGGTCGGCAAGAAACTTCAACAGAGCCTCGACAGTCATAGAGTATGCTCCCTAATGGTTCAACCTATTAATGGGAGGCGCTGCTAGTCCTTTCGCTGTTCGGGACGCCAGCGGCAGTCCGAAGCCGTTTGAGTTTATTCGAAAGCAGGCTCAGTCAATCGTCCGACTTGCGGACTTTCTCGTAGTTTACCGGGCGTTTATCGACGAACGCCGAAATGCCCTCCTTGACCTCCGGGGCGAGGTTGTGCAGGGCGAGCCAGTCGCGGGCGTGACCGATGGTCAGGCTCCAGGATAGATCGCGCCAGAAGTTAAGCTGCTGCTTGGTGTAGCGGGTACACTCGGGGAGTTTGTCGATCAGCTTTTTGCACATCGCATCAACGGCCGCGTCGAGCTCCGGGCGGGGAACTACTTGGTTGACCAAACCCCATTCCAGGGCTTTTTTCGCCGGGATTTCTTCGCAAAGCAGCAGAATTTCGCGGGCCCGGCGGTCGCCGACGATCATGGGCAGAAACTGGGTCGCCCCGCCGGCCGCGACGCTTCCGCGGGCCGCGCCGACCTGCCGGATGAAAATGTCGTCCGCCGCAATGGCCAGGTCGCAGGACATGTTCATTTCGTTGCCCCCGCCGACGACCATGCCGTTGAGCCGAGCGATAGTCGGTTTGCCGATGTTTCGAAGCCGATCATGTACGTCGATAAATGCCCCCATCCATTTCCAATAGGCGTTGGGGTCATCCAGGCAATGTTCGGCTTGTTCCTTCAGATCCGCACCGGTACAGAAAGCCCGATCTCCGTCGCCGGTCAGCACCATGACTCGAATCGCATCATCCCAGGAAACGTCTTCGAATGCGGCGTGAAGCTCGCGCAGCGTCGGAAAATCAAGGCAGTTGAGCACTTCCGGCCGGTTGATGGTGACTGTCGCGCGATGGCCGGATTTTTCATATCGAATGTGTTTGAAGTCGAACGACCCGGCCGGTTTGGGTTCTGGAAAGTTCATCGCAATTTTCACTGCTCCTGTTTTGGACGCGTCGCCGCCCGCTCATTCAGCATTCGCCATTCCAATTTCAGTTTGCAACATCCGCGAACATCATGTGAATCAGATCTCTCGCAAAGCCCATGACGTCCTTGGCCGCGGCCTTTCCCTCCGGGCTGGAGAGCGCCGCCTTCATTGCTTCCGCGTTTTCGAAATACAGTTCGGCCATCATGTAGAACTTGGGCTCACCGCCGGGCGAACCGGTAAAGTGCGAAATTTCAAGTCGCTTCAGCCCCGGCATTTTCCTGGCAAGCGGGGTATGTACTTCTCGATAATGGTTCTCGAAC
>JBGTDB010000446.1:0-6782 GCA_041748515.1 Phycisphaerae bacterium | reverse complement strand
GAACTGCTCGTGGTGGTCTCGATCATTACCGTGCTGATCGCAATGCTGCTTCCCTCGTTGAGCCGGGCCCGGGAGCAGGCCAGGCAAGTCGTCTGCCGCAACAACCTGCGCAACATCTGGACGGGCATTCTGCACTATTCGCTGAACAACAGAGACCGCGTTCCGTTTCTCGAAGACGTCAACGCGGAAGATCCCAACGCCGATCCCTTTGACCCAACCCTCAAGACATCCGTCGGTACTGTGTTGAAGGAATACGTCAACTCCGGAAGTTGGCGCTGTCCCGGTGCGATTTCCGGGTTTCCTGCGAACGCGAACCCCGGCGGATGGAAACTGACTTATTGGTTCCGGACCGCCGGCAAGCCCGGCGAGGGTATTCCCTTTGACCGTACCCAGCATGGCACGGGCGGGCCGATGGACCCGATCGTCACGAACTATGTCAATTTTGACGGTCGGCCGATCCGTCTGATCAGCGGTCGGCGGCACACCCCGAGTAACCCGTTCGCCCCCAATCGCGACGAGATCGGGCCGTGGACGTTTTCGTTCGCCATCATCGCCGACCTGATCGAGGGTAGCGAGTCCCGCGGGACGCCGAAATACCCGCACATTGGAGTCGTAACCGACCGGTCGGACCTACTGGCCGCCAAGCCATTGTTCGAGCGCCAGACCGGCACAGGCCGCCTTCCGTCCAGAATGGAGTTGCACGCGCATGGCGAAAGGGATGTCAACATCTACCTGACCCGTGTGCCGTATGCGCACCGTCCGGGCTTTTGAGGAAACGAAGAGAGTAGGTGTCGAATTCTGATTTCACGATGGCTCATCAGGCGGATTCAGCCCGCTCGCGATGGGCAGCCCAAGGAGCGATAGACCCATGGAAGTTGCAATTACCCAACCCGAGCCGGTTCATTATCTGCCCATCGCCACGACCATCTTCTCGGCGATCTTCTGCGGCCTTTTGTTGCGGCGATATTTCGCGCGTCGCAGCGGCGCGCATCTGCTGTGGTGGGCCGGAGGCGTGTTCTGTTACGGGCTCGGAACGGCACTCGAAGGCGGAATCACCATCTTTGGAAACTCAGTTGCCTTGACCAAAGCCTGGTATATCGCCGGTGCTTTGCTGGGCGGCTACCCACTTGCGCAGGGTACGGTCTATCTCCTCCTGTCGCGGAGTACTGCAAACTTTCTTTCCGCCATCACTGTTCCGTTCATCGTGCTGTTTTCCGTTCTTGTGATCCTGTCCCCGGCGCATGAACACCTGCTGGAGCCGCACCGACCGGCGGGGGCGATTCTGGAATGGCGCTGGATTCGATACTTTACGCCCCTGATTAATCTCTATGCGGTGTTCTTCCTTGTCGGCGGGGCCATGCTCAGCGCCGTTCGTTACGCCCGGCAAAGCGGCACCGGGAACCGAGCCATCGGGAATGCCCTGATTGCCCTTGGTGCCCTGATGCCCGCCGTCGGCGGGGTGGGGGCCAAGGCCGGACGCGTCGAGTGGCTCTATATCGGCGAGTTCGTCGGAATCCTATTCATCTGGGCGGGATATGCCTTCTGCGTGGCCCGCCCGATGCCGTTTCTGGTCCACACTGAATCGGAAATGCCCGCGGCAAGCGGAACTTAGGCCAGGCGATTGATCATCGCGGCTGAACGCAAACGCCACCAGCGTGTAAGATGGCGGCATGCCGATCATACGTGACGAGGCTGTTGTGCTGGGCCGCCTCGACTACTCCGAGACCTCGCAGATTCTCGTGCTCTTCACCTGCGCGCACGGCAAGGTCCGGACCATTGCCAAGGGCGTCAAACGCGGCACCAAGAACCGTTTCGCCGTGGGTATCGACTTGCTCGAAGTCGGAAACGTTGTCTTCAGCAGCCGCCAGGAACGCGGGGATGCCCTGGCGACGCTCACCGAGTGGAAACAGACCCTTGCCCTGTCCGGCCTCCGTACGAGCCTGGCTCGCCTGAACGCGGCCCAGTATGTGGCCGAGACCACCGCCAGGCTTACAGAAGACTGGGATCCGGCGCCGACTCTCTTCGGCGGGCTGAAGAGAACGCTATCCGATCTGTCAAACGCCGAAGTCTCGCCCGCCCTGAACGGCGGGGCTCTGGCCGCCGTGGTCGCCTATCAGCAATTGCTTCTCAATGAGATCGGTGCGGCTCCACGATTCGACGCCTGCATTCTCTGCGGCCGGATGGATGACCTGACTCATTTTTCTTCTTTCGAGGGCGGGATGATCTGTCGCCATTGCGAACCGACCCAGGTTGAAAAACGTGCCGTCTCCCATGCCACGCTCGCGACCTTGCAAGTAATGGAAGCAGGGGTCCAAACCCCACCGTCCGACGGAACCTCGC
The DNA here is from genome assembly GCA_041748515.1 of Phycisphaerae bacterium. GTDB lineage: Bacteria > Planctomycetota > Phycisphaerae > UBA1845 > UBA1845 > JBGTDB01. The sequence goes on along the minus strand of JBGTDB010000446.1, from coordinate 4,442 downwards.
AAGAGGCACTTTCGGAAACCGTTTCATCGCCGGGGTCGCCCGTAGAAGCGGCTGGTACGAAACGAGCCGCGCCCGTCCAATCTCAGACCGCACTTTTCAACGGTCCATTTTCCCTACTGAACTATCACATTTCCCATATATTGGGCCGCGAGCCGGTTATGGCCATTCATCTCGTCCCCCGACTACAGCAGCGCCGCGTGGAATGAACTCATTTGACGCAACTGTCAGGGAAGTTATGATCGCGCGTTTGAATTTCACAGCGCCGCAAAATGGCGGGCACGGTGCCTGCTTGAAGCTTTGAGCCGTATCTTGACCCGGCACGCCGGGTTTGAGGGGGCGATGTCCCCCCCGGCAAGGCCGGGTACGAACGCCGGCGCTTACACTGCGGACAATTCCACGGGGTCGCTACATGGCCAGATCACAACGGCGGGTTTATTCCTTCGGCAATGGCAAGGCGGACGGGCGAGGAGATCAGAAAGAACTCCTCGGAGGAAAGGGCGCGGGGCTGGCGGAGATGACCCGCATCGGCCTTCCCGTGCCGCCGGGATTCACCATCTCGACGGACGCTTGCGCCGAGTTTCACCAGCGCGGCAACAAGTGGCCCAGCGGCCTTGAGAAACAAGTTCGGCAGATGATTTCCAAACTCGAACGGGCAAGCCGAAGAAAGTTCGGTGATCCCAAACGGCCGCTGCTGGTCTCCGTCCGCTCGGGCGCATCCCGCTCAATGCCCGGCATGATGGAGACGATCCTCAATCTCGGCCTGAACGACGCCACGCTCAACGGGCTTGCCGGTGCGTCGGGCAACCGCCGCTTCGCCCTTGATGCCTATCGCCGGCTCATCATGATGTACGCCGCGATCGCCAAGCACGTCGAACGACGGCTGTTCGACGAAGCTTTCGACGAAATCAAGCGAACACACACACGCCCCCGATTGAATCGGTCATCCGGCGAATCAGTGTCAGACACTGACGTAAACGCCGAAGAACTTGAAACGCTGATTCAGCAGTTCAAAGACATTTATCGCGGGCACACCGGCGAGGACTTTCCGCAGAATCCGATTGATCAGCTCAAGGGGGCGATCGACGCCGTTTTTAATAGCTGGATGGCGGAAAAGGCCGTCACTTATCGGCGTGTCGAAAACATCACCGGTCTAAACGGCACGGCCGTCAACGTCTGCCAGATGGTTTTCGGAAACATGGGTGACGACAGCGGCACCGGCGTCTGTTTCACCCGCGACCCCAGCACCGGCGAGAACACGTTCTACGGCGACTTGCTCATCAACGCCCAGGGTGAAGACGTGGTAGCCGGCGTGCGCACCCCGATTCCGCTCGATCGGCTTCGCACCCTGATGCCCGAGGCTTACGAGCAGCTCGAGGCCGTCCGCGTCATACTCGAAGTCCACTACAAGGACATGCAGGATCTCGAATTCACCATCGAGCAGGGCAAGCTCTACATGCTTCAGTGCCGTGCCGGCAAGCGCTCACCCCAGGCTGTATTCAAGATCGCCGTTGATCAGGCAACCCAGGGTTTGCTAAGCCGTGCCGAGGCGGGCAGACTCGCGAAGAAGAAGTATCTCCCCCGGCGCTACGTCAACCTCGCGTCCAAACCGGTCATCACCCGAAACGAAGCTATTCAGCGCATCTCGGCGATCGATATCGAGCGGCTGTTCTATCCAGTGCTCAACCCCGATTTTTCTGCCGACGAGCTGGCTTCGCGGAAGCTGGGCGAGGGAATTGGTGCGGTGCCCGGCGCGGCCTGCGGGGAGATAGTGTTTTCCGCACAGGAGGCCGAACTGCGCGCGAAAGATGGCGCATCGGTCATTCTGGTTCGTAAGGAAACGTCGCCCGAGGACGTCGGCGGCATGCACGCCGCCGCAGGGATTTTGACCGCAACCGGGGGCAAGACCTCCCATGCGGCCGTGGTCGCCCGAGGTTGGGGCAAATGCTGCATCGTCGGCTGCGACGAACTTTCGATCGACTATCCCAACAAGCAGATGTCCGTCAACGGCCGAGTGTTGCGGCAAGGTGAATCAATCACCCTTGACGGAAACACCGGCAGCGTGTTCAGCGGCGAAATTCCCCTGGTCCGTCCGCCGTCCCCGCCGGAATTCGGAACGCTCCTGGAGTGGTGCGACGACCGGCGCCGCCTTCGCGTTCGGGCCAACGCGGATACTCCCGCCGACGCCGTCCGGGCCATCGAGCTCGGGGCCGAGGGCATCGGTCTTTGCCGAACCGAACACATGTTCTTCGACTCCGGCGAAGCCGGATTAAACCGGGCAACGCCCGGCTCTCAGCCGCAGCGGATTCGGGTCATGCGGGAGATGATTCTGGCATACGATCCGGCCGCGCGGCGCGCCGCCCGGGCTAAACAGCTTCCCAATCACGTAGACGATTTCGTCGGCATCTTGCGGGCCCTGAAGGGGCATCCGGTCACCATTCGCCTTCTGGATCCGCCGCTGCACGAGTTCCTGCCCCAACGCGACAATGCCGAAGGGGCCCAGGCCGTCGCCGACGAACTGAACACGCCGCTTCGGGAAGAACTTTCCCGTATTTCGCCGTGGTACACCGAGGAGCGCCGGGCCATTGAGGCCAGGATGGTATCTGTCGAGGAGATTCACCGCCGCGTGGACGGCATGCACGAAGCCAATCCCATGCTCGGGCATCGCGGCTGCCGTTTGTGCATCACCTTCCCTGAAATTCTCGACATGCAGGTGACGGCCATCATCGAAGCGGCCCTGCGCTGCACGGACGAGGGGCTTGCCGTACTGCCGGAAATCATGATCCCGCTCAGCATCGACCCGGCCGAGTTACAATTGCTCGTCGATCGCACGCGGCAAGTGGCCGATCGCATCATCGCGCGACACGGCGCGAAGCTGAAGTACCTGGTCGGCACCATGGTCGAGACCCCTCGCGCCGCGTTACTGGCCGAGGAAATGGCCGAAAGCGCCGAGTTTTTCAGCTTCGGCACGAACGACCTGACGCAGTTAACCATGGGCCTCTCGCGAGACGACGCCGGCCGATTCCTTCCTGACTATCTGAGTGTCCCGTCCGTCGCGACCGCTCCGTTGTTTGCTCCCGAACTGGCCCACACCGAGACTTTCGAATCCGCACCTAGGATCGATCGAAATGAATTCGGGCTGCCGATTTCTCCAGCACCTTCCCATGGTAATGCCACATCGGGAGATCGAGCCGCCGCGCCGGTGTCGCCTGATTCCCAGCCGGAATCATCGGCCCAATCGCCGTTGGGTACGACCGCCGATCCGATTTTCCGCGACGATCCCTTCCAGTCCATTGATATCGCCGGGGTGGGTCTGCTGATGAACCTGGCGTGCGAGCAGGGCCGGTCTACCCGAAGCGATTTGAAGCTCGGTATCTGCGGCGAGCATGGCGGCGACCCCGCTTCCGTGCGATTCTGCGAGGCCATCGGATTGGATTACGTCTCGTGCAGCCCGCTGCGCGTGCCTGTCGCCCGCCTCGCGGCCGCCCAGGCGGTGATCGCCAATGACACTCGCTCGACCAGACCATCCAAGAGCGGACGCGGCGGTCGAAAGGCCAAGCCCCGTGCAGCTTCTCCGTCTCGGGCAAAGAAGGCGCGTCCCAAGGCAAAGTCGGCGGCCGGGAAGAAGTCTCGCCTGCCCGGGAAACCAGCCGTGAAAAAATCCGCCGGCAAAAAGACCGCCGGAAAGTCAAAGGCTGGGAAGAAAGCCGCTCGGGCCTCGGTCAAGAAATCAGGGAAAAAGAAGGCTCGAAAGAAAGCCGGAGGCCGCGGGAAGATTCTTGCTGCCGGCGAAGCCGGATTAAACCGGGCAATGCCCGGCCGTTCTGTGGGAATCCCCCGTACCGGCCGCAAGTCGCGGAAGCGAGCGCTCACCGGCGTGTAAAGTGCGATTGCACGTCAAATGCGGAGTGGCCGCACGAGAGCCTGCCCCGATATGCAGTGGCAGAACAATGCGGCCTTACAGCAACCCCATTTTCTGGAGGCGATAGCGAAAGGCGTCGCGGCTGAGGTGCAGCAGCTTGGCGGCGCGGGACTTGTTGTTGCCGGAACGGTCCAGGGCCTGCCGAATCAGTTCTTCTTCGAGTGCTTCCAGGTCCAATCCTTCGCTGGGCAGCGCGATCCGGGATTTGCCGTCCTCGTGGCCGCGGCCGAGGGCCAGGTCTTCGGGGCCGATTCTGTCGGATTTGCAAAGCAGCACCGCCCGCTCGATTACGTTGCGCAACTCGCGCACGTTGCCCGGCCATGAATATCCCGCGAGCTTGCGATAGGCCGCATCGCTGATCCGTTCGAGGGGTTTGCGGAAATCCTTGGCGAAACGGGCGGCGTAGTGCTGGGCCAGGAGCTTCACGTCGTCGCCGCGCTCGCGAAGCGGCGGGAGGTTGATCGACACCACGTCCAGTCGAAACAACAAGTCTTCGCGGAACTTGCCCTCGCGCACGGCCGCA
>JBGTDB010000445.1:0-5934 GCA_041748515.1 Phycisphaerae bacterium | reverse complement strand
CATCCCCTCGCCCGCGTCGGATGGGTCAGAATCTGTTCAAGCTCCATCCAGATGCGTTCGGGGCTTATCCGGCGAAGCTGCGCCGCCGAGCGCCGAATAGCATCCGCGGTCGCGGACTCTATCTCGAAAACGAGCTTTGCCGAAAGGCGAACGGCGCGAAGCATTCTCAGGTGATCTTCTTCAAAGCGATCATCCGGACGGCCGATGGTGCGAAGGACGCGACGGGCCAGATCTTCCTGGCCTCCGACGTAATCCAGCATTTTTTCATCCGCGGGATCGAAGAATACGCCGTTAATTGTGAAATCCCGCCGGTTTGCGTCTTGCTGGGGCGTGCCGAAAGTGACGTGGTCCGGGCGTCGGCCGTCGGTGTAAGGACCTTCGGTTCGAAAGGTCGCCACTTCCACGTCGCGGCCGAACTTCCGCACCAGCACGACCCCGAACCTGGCTCCGACCATCCGCGACTTGGGAAAACGCTCGAGCACCTGCTCGGGCGTCGCGCTGGTGGCCACGTCGTAGTCCTTTGGCACAAGCGAAAGCAGCATGTCTCGAACACACCCCCCGGCCAGCAAGGCGACATGGCCGCCGGCGCGCAATTGCTCGATGATGAACGTTGCTGCTTGCCATCCTGTGTCTTGGGGAATCTTCATCTCGAAAGGATTGTAATCTTATTTGTGCCGATGATCCGCTCATCGAGAATCCGCCAGGTCTGGCTCTCCGAAACCCCAAACCGACTCTTTTGGGGGTGGTGGAAGACGACAAGCGGCCGGTAGTCCGGCGACTCCGCGAGTTTCGAGAGAAACCTATGGATGGCGCCCCGTGGCGAAACGTCTTCGACGTCCTGATAGGGCGGGTCGAGAAACATCAGGTCAAAGGGCTTTCGATCCGGCGAGTATCCGGCCGATCGCCATGCGTCGCCCGCGACGACCGTCGAATCAACCTCGGCCCCAAGCGACTCGATGTTCTTTCGGAGCGCTTTGAGGGCGATGGGTGATCGCTCGAAGAAGACACAGCTTTCCGCCCCGCGCGAGAGCGATTCAAGCCCGATGGCGCCGCTGCCCGCGAAAACATCCGCCACATTAAGGCCGGGTAACTCGCCGGGCGTCTCAAAATGATGACCGAGTATGCTGAATAGCGATTCCTTGACCCGGTCGGGCAGCGGACGGGTGGTCTCCACCTCCGGCCGTACGAGGCGACGCGACCGCCATTTGCCGGCAATAATCCGCATGTTGCTCCGCTTCCAAGGGCCGCGACGAAGCGGCGCTTGCGAATCTATGCACTCTCTGGGAGCGTAATTCTGTTCGATCTCGCCCGCCTGCAATTCGACATTTACCGGCCAATGTCGTTATAATCCGATGGTCGCAGGGGGTTCGCAAGTCCGGAGCCTGGTAGATTGCGTCCGGGCGCTGTTTTCAGACCGGCGAGTTCCCTGAAACCCGATTCGATTCCGACAGACGCTTTAGCAGGAGGATGCATGGGCTGCTCGATTCTATGTGAGCATTGCACCGCGGTTTGTTGCAAGTATCTCGCCATTCCGCTGGACAAGCCGCGCCGGGCGCGCGACTACGACGATATTCGCTGGTACCTCATGCACGAGAACGTTCTGGTGTTCGTCGAGGACGGCGACTGGTTCATCCAGTTTGCGACGCGCTGCAAGAATCTGATGGCCGACAATCGCTGCGGCGTCTATATCAGTCGGCCGGAGATCTGTCGGGATTATCAGCCCGGCGACTGTGATTATTCCGGGGGTGATTACGGCTATGACCACCTGTTCACCCACCCCCAGCAAGTCGCGGATTTTTACGAGAAGCGTACCGGCAAGCGATTGCCGTCGTTGGATCATGAGCATCCGAAATCGCGCTCCGATGGCCGGCGCAGACCTGGTAGGCCTTCTTTGGGTAATGGCCGAGCCTCGTCTCGGGCACGGTGAAGGCGGGTGCTTCAGTCGTACTGTATCCCTTGAATGCCGAGGGGGATTCATATACTATGCTCGCTGATAGGACCGGGTACGGGCCATCCGGAGAATGTCCGTTCGGGCCGTTCCGCTCGGCAGATTGACGTCCCGTCCCCGGCACATTTCCGAGTTTCAGGTCGTGAAAACAACTCGCTTACGAATTTATTGTCCGTGTCTGCGCGAGACTGCGCGCTCCTGGAGCGCCGGCCAAGTGCCCGCTTTCATACTGATCGCATGGGCGTTGATTGTGGTTGACGGCAGGGCTCAGAATCTTGTGCCCAATCCGGGTTTTGAAAACTTCACGGCCTGTCCGACGATGCCGTCGCAATTGTCCCTGGTTCCGCCCTGGAGTTCGCCGACCTTCGGATCTCCCGATTATTTCAATGCCTGCCAGACTGCGCCCGCAACCTTTGGAGTTCCATCCAATGGGTTTGGCACGGAAGCCGCTCATACGGGCAATGGATACGTCGGCGTGAGAGTCTATACGCCCACGCCGCACGACAATTATCGCGAATACATCGAGGTGTCGCTGACCGCGCCGCTGGTGGCGAATGCGACCTATGAAGTCTCGTATTACGTTTCGCTTGCCGATCCCTTTCGATATGCGATTGAAAACCTCGACGCCCATCTTTCAGTCGGATCGGTCGGCCCCGCAAGTCACGACGACAACCTTGCCCTTTCGCCGCTGGTCCTTAATTCGACCGGGGTTATTAACAACAAGACCGGCTGGCGTCTGGTCTCAGGTTCTTACACGGCCGCGGGCGGCGAAGATCATTTGACCATCGGGAATTTTCGCAACGATCTTTCCACGGTCATTCAAAACGTCGGTGGCAGTTGTTGCGCGTACTACTTCGTGGATGACGTATCCGTCGTGCGAACGTCGTGCGAGCAGCCGCCTTCGGACATGGTCGCCTGGTACACAGGCGACGACACCACGCCGCGGGATCTGTTCGGACTGCATCACGGGTCGTTCGTCGGTGATCCGATCAGTCCTCTCAATTGGATAGTAGGGGGCGGGGCGATGGCGTTCTTCTCTAATCCCCAGACGTACGTCGTGGTTCCCGACCACCCCGATCTGGACTTTGGGACGGGCAATTTTTCAATCGACTTGTGGGTGCTCAATACGGCGGCATCGACCGCCGGGGTGCAACCGATTCTGGACAAGCGGGCCGGAGCTGCTCCCGCGCTCTGGGGTTATCACGTCGCGCTTTTCAACGGGAATCTGCTCGTCCAACTGGCGGACGGAATAGGCAGCGGGTTCACTAACTTCGTTTCCACATTGCCGGTGCCGAACGACGGAAACTGGCATTTCTTGGCCATCACCGTCGATCGAAGCAGTGCCAGCGGACTGGTCATGTACGTGGACAACCTCCCGCCTCAATCCTTCAACGCGACCTTGCGCAGCGGAAGCATCGACAATCCGGCCGACCTCTGGATCGGTGCGCGCCATCCCATTTCGACGGTCCTGACCTTTGACGGGCTCTTTGACGAAGTCGAGATTTTTAGTCGGGCCCTGAGTGCGGTCGAAGTCGAGTCCATCCGACTGGCCGGAAGCGCGGGCAAGTGCAAGTGCAGACCGAATGCGGCGAAAACATTGTGCGAGGGATCCTGTCCTTCGGCCGCGTGCCCGACAAACCCGCCCGGAACAACGCCGATCAATCTGTGCGGGATCCTTGAAGACGGGATCACAAGCGGCTGTATCATCTTCCGATCGCAGGGCGGTGGTTCCACATACGAGGTCCTTAATCCCGCCGCGCTTGCAGCATTCAGCATCGGCGACAAGCTGCGCGTGTGTGGATATGTCAACAACGTAAACCCCACGACCTGCCAGCAGGGCCTGCCCATCATTGTCAGTTCCACGATGGCTTGCGACGCCGGAGAGAATTGCCAGCCGCGCTGCCTGCGTTGGAACCCATCGACCGGGAAAACCGAGATCCTCGATTGCGAATGCCGCGGGCCTGAGCCCTGCCGTGCGGTCCTCGGCGCCGAAGGAGTGGAATGCATCGGCCGGTGTCCGTCGGGCAAGGGCTGCCATAGAACGCAAACCATCTTTACCGAGCCGGGCACGAGCAACACATATCTCGACGTTTGCTGCGACTGCGAGGACGTTTGCCCACTTCAGGATCCGCCGCTCCAGCATGATCCCTGCGCGGGCTTCCAAGCCCAGTATTGCATTGACGGCGGCGAGGACGACACGTGCCTGCCCCACTGCGCCATGTTGGCGTCCAACTATTTTTGCCCACCCATCCCCCCATATGTGAATGGCTGCGACTGCGCGTGCGCCGCGCCCGATTCCTGCGGACCCATCAGCGTGACGGGTGTGGGCCCGCCTTATTTCTGGAACAATTTGCCCTTTTACACGAATTACCTTTTCTCTTGCGTCGGCGACTGCCCCCCACCGGAAGTGTGCAAGCTGTTCCATAAAGGCGCGACTCAAACTACCTATAACCCAACGGGACTTGTCTCTGCGCTGGCCAGCCAGCTCCCATTCGGCTTTGTAAAATGCGGTTGCGCCGAAAGTCTGCTGCCGCCGTGCGAGCCGAACGCCGCCGGGACAGCGTGTCAAGGCGTATGCGCTTCGGATCTGACCTGCCAGCCAGCGGCCGTGACGTGTGCGCCGGGGACGACGAGTTGCGTGATCACTGATTGTGCCTGCATCGGTAACACGTGCCATGCGGTATTCCCGCCGCCAGTCGGCGGATCGAGGTGCGCGGGTCCTTGCCCGAATGCGTTGCTGTGCGTCTCGAACCCGATCATCAACCCCGACGGCTCGACAACCCACGCCTGCGGCTGCGGATTCCAGGCGGGATACGGGGATTTCGATTCGGACGGGCTAATCGATCTGCGGGACTTCAGTCGCTTCCAGAATTGTTTTGGATCTCTTGACGACGTGCCGCCCATTTGTTTACCGGGCGACCTCGAGCCGGACAACGACGTGGACCTGGCCGATTGGGCTCTGATCCAAAGGGGTCTTTCGTGCCCGCAATAAGCGGTATTGCGGCCAAAATCGGCATTCGGACATATAAGATCAGTGAGACGGTCTCCCGGATGTAGCAGACGTCGAACGCCCGATTGTCCGTTTCACGCTGAAACATTCCACGGCGCTCCTCGCAGAGCCGCGAAATCGGAACCATGTTCATCAAGTGCCGTTGCAAGATCGCCATCTTTTTCCGTCTTTCCGACCGAAGCATTACAGAACGGCCGGGCGGGTCGGAGATCCGCTGAAGCCTGCTTGCAACACTGCTTTGTGCCATTACGATGTCTTCCATGGCCCAGAGGTCTGTTCATTATGAGGCGGCGTTCGAGGATTACATTCGATCGCGAACATGGCCTTACGTCCCCGTGGACGAGCAGAAAAGGGCGGTGTTCTCCGGGGTACGGGTCAAGTCGTTCGATTTCATCGTGTATCCCCCCGGCCGGGACGCGTGGCTTTGCGACGTGAAGGGCCGAAAGTTTCCGTACGAAGGCAAAAGCGGCAAACGCTATTGGGAGAACTGGGTCCCGCGGGAAGACCTTGACGGCCTGCGCCGTTGGCGCGAGGTTTTTGGCCAGGGTTTTGAGCCGATGATCGCGTTTGTGTACTGGCTACTCGACGGAGCGGACCACGAAACTACCGCCTTCACGGCCGGGTCACGCCGGTCGATGCCTTCGGCGGTCCACGTCTTCCGCAATCGAGTCTATTCAATTCTCTGCGTGTCCGCCTCGGATTACGAGGCCCACGCCCGTCAACGATCACCAAGCTGGGACACCGTCACCGTCCCGACCCGTGAATTCCGGCAACTGGCCGTCCCCATTGGAACAGATTTGTGATCCGCCGGCCGTTTACATGATCCGCGAACAAAGTAGAATTGTGACTTGGAGGCTTTCTAATGATGCGATCATGTTGGCAAAATGCTCCGGCCGTGGGCACTCTAGCGATTGCGCTCCTGGTATTCACGGCCAACGCCTCGGCGCAAACGCCGGGGCGGGTGGCCAGCGAGGAT
>JBGTDB010000444.1:0-13616 GCA_041748515.1 Phycisphaerae bacterium | reverse complement strand
CGTCGGTCCGCTGGCGACGCATCTTCTCGCGACGAAGGAACTGGTCGCGATACTCATCTCGATAGGCGAGCGTATCGATCAGGCCGTGCTGAAGGGCGGTGTTAGCATCGAAGAGAGCGATGTCCACGATTTCCTTGACCTTGCCCGGCGTGAGGTTTCGCCCTTCGGCGATCATCCGATAGTAGTCATCGATCATGCTATCGAGGATGGCGCCGTACTCTTCGGCGAAGTACTGGTTTGGTTCTCGCTCGTTCATGAAGCCGGGATATTTGTATTTTCCGGCGGTAATCACGTCGAACTCGATGCCGCGAAGCTGAAAATGCCCCTTCATGTAGGGGAACATCGCCCCGATGCCCGGAATCATAATTGCCCCGGTTGGGGCCGTGGCGATTTCGTCGGCGGCGCTGGCCAGCAGGTACCCGCCGGGCGTGGTTCCATTAAGGTAGGCGACGACTTTTTTGTTGCTGGACTGCAATCTCTTGATGCCCAGTCGCAACTCCTCCACGTCAGGGAGCGACAGGGTCACCATGCCCAGATCGAGCAAGACGGCGCCGATTTGCTCATCTTTCTGCCACGTTTCGAAGCGATCCAGAACGTCCTGAACCGTTCGGGTGCGGCCGGGCAGCGCTATATTGATGGCCCGGGCTGGAACCACGTGCTCGTCAAGTCGAAACTCGACCAACCGCGGGATAGGAGAGGGCGCGGCTTCCTGGCCGGCCGCGGCGGTCGAACCGCTTGGTTTGGACTCTTCCGGTTTGGAATCCTGGACCGCCCATGCCGGAACGGCCGCAAGGAAACAAACGATTGATAACAAAGAACGGGTCTTCATGGCAGGACTCCTTGGGTTACGACGAAATTTTTCAGGGCGCATCGCACTTCGCACTACAGACATAAAAACTTGCTCAATCACGGATTCAATACAACCCGGCCTTCGGCGACGTCGGCGGGGGAACGACTGACCGCTTCATATCTGTCGCGGTTCTGATCGGCCGGGATGGCGGAGGCACGTTCATCGGCGTCAGGTTTTTTCACTTCGCCATTGTCCCCAATCGCCGCGTCCGCTGCCGGGGTTTTTTCGATTCGGTGGATCACGCCGTTTTGGTCGACGTACAGGTCTTTCAGATGGTCGAGCGTTCCGGGGGCCAGACCCAGTCGCCAACCGGCAGTGCCGGGCTTAACCGGGCGATCCCCCGCCTGCCCGGAGCCGGGCGTCGCTGAATCGCGTACCCAGGTGATACGAAAAAGCTTGGTGTCGATAACGGGAACGTGATCGTCAAGTTCTTCGGCGTCTTCATCCGAATCATCGTCGTCGTCACTCCAGTCGAAGATACCGGTGAAAAAATCGCTCCACTTTTTTCGAGACGAAAGGTCCAGGCGCAGCAGGTGCCGGTTGCCGGCGAAGTCAACGTAGCCGTCGAGTTCCACTACCTCTGCCGGCCAACGCCCGATGTCCTTGTGGAAAAGCTTCGCGTGGTGATAAAAGACTTCCAGTCGCTGCGTGGCCAGCCGCTCCCGGGCGAGATCGCTGCCCGACCGGTCGGCCCCCGCCGCCGACATGGCCATAAGCGGCAGTACTCCTCCGCCAAGGGCCACGGGGCCGTTGTGCGACAGCGTCAGACCGGTATAGCCGAGCCGCGCGTCCACCCAGGCCTCGGATAGATGCTCCTCCGCCTGTTGCGTGCGCGGGAGCATGGCGCCTTGGACGACGGAACCCATTCCCAGATTGACGTAGGGCACGATGTGTCGGTAGAGCACTTTCCAGTTGATCCACGCCTGCCCGTCGGTCCTTCCCTGCCCCGGCACGTCCACGCGATCGCGCGTTCGCGGCAATTGCAGCCATCGGCGGACGAAGCCCTCGGGAGAGGTACTGGTCCATCCAAGGACGAGGAATCGGCGGTCTCTTCCGGCCGAATCGCGCTCGTCGCTGACAAACATCACCGGCCGCATGACCATTGGCATAATCATGCCGCGATAGCTTGCCCCGCCGTCGCTCCAGAAAAACGGGCGGCCGAGCACTTCGCCCTCTCGCCAGGGCTCCGGCAGGTCGCGCTGACGGTATTCCGCGTTGGCCCGCTGATTGGCCTGTCGAATGCTGCTGATCAGCCGGTCGGCGTTTCGCGTGCGGGCCTGGGCCACGAATTCGGGAACGGGTAGGAATCCCGTCCCGGGCATCGCCGCGAAGCAAAGTTCTGAATCGACGTTGGCCGCAATGGGACCAAGGCCCGGCTGTCCAATGAATTCCATTTGTCCGGGGCCTGACATGACCATCTGCGGTCCGAAGCCGGCCATGGATTCGACCATGCCGGCGGCGATCGCGGAATTCAAGGCGACGGCCCCGAAGGCATTCTTGGGCACAAAGAACGACTGTCGAACACGGCTGAAAACAGCTTTCGCCCCAATGCCCGAGAGCGGGGGCCAGCGGACTTCGATTTTCTCCGCCCAGCCGCCGTCGTCGGCGATATGGCCCGAGTAGACAACATCGGTGATGAAGTTGAACGACGAGAAGAATGTCGCTCCGGTGTCCTGCTCGGTTCCCGCGAGCCGCCAGCGAGCCGAAAGTAGCGGTGGGGGTGATCCTTCTTCATCAGGCGAAAGCCCGATGGAAACGTCTTCGGGGACGGGCAGGCCGGCGTGTGAAGCGACGATCGAACGACCTTCGCCGCGGTTGATGAGCAGCGCCAACGTTTCCGCGCCAGCCATCAACTGGAAGGACTCATCCCCGGCCGGCCGAAGCCGAATGCCATCGACCCACCGGGTTACCGCGGGCAAAGCCAGGAGTTTCTCGGTGCGGTCGCAAAGATCCTTGTGCGGCCAGTTCAGCTCGACCGCCCATCGCGGCCGGCCTCGCAGGTCTGGTGCGAAAACGTAAGACTTCACCGACGTGTCCGGCCATTCGGCGATCTGGGCGACAATGGCCGCAATCTCCTCCGGGCGAAGGCCATCGACGCTGTCGTCCGCTTTGGCCATAAGCACCGACGACACCTGGGTGATGAACCATCCGCCGCGCGAGCTTCGCACGCGCCTGACGCCCTCCGCGACCGACGGTACGTGAAGTTCAAATCGGGGGCGAATCGCGGCCTCGGGCGAAGAATCAGCCGCTAAGTGCTTTGCTTCGACATCGGCGGCAGCAGGTACTTCGCCTGTGCCACTCTCAACTTCAACCGTTTTCGCCGTTTCCTCGGCTTCGGACTCCTTCTCGGCCGTGCGGCCGTCAGGTTGCTTCTCTTCGGCCGCGGACGCCTGCGCCGACTCGGCGGGAGGATCGAGAATTTCTGAGGCAAGTGTCTGCGAAATGCCCAAAGCGCCAGCAGAAAGAAGCAAGGCGACTTGCAGCCAAAGCCTGGACAGCTTCGCAATCGTCAAACGTGTCATTACGTCACACATGACTCCACTCCTGTTTGCGATCCAATCTTCATCGCTGCGCCGGCCGGCATTTCGCGTGCTCCATCTGCCGGCAAGCCCGGGAAAGGCGAGGGGCACCGGCTACTTATTGTCCTGCGGCGGCCCACCGCCCATCATGGCCATAACCGCATTCTTGCCTTCGGTGATCAGCTCCATCGGAAAGAAGATGTCCATTTGCGACCAACCATCGCCGCCGGTGGCGGACATGCCGATCGGCGACTGGAGCGGCGGAACCTGAATGGGCAGGACTTCCTCATCCATGGCTTTCTGGACGGCCTGGATTGTTCGAACAATCCGGTCCACGGAGAGATACGCCACCATGGCCCTTTCCGCCGGAAGGTTTGCACCGACCGACTTGATTCCCGGCGACGCCTCGAGCGGTGAATCCGAACTCTTGGCGGCCTCGATCGCCTTGGCCGCATTCGGTTCTCCGCCGCCAAACGAAATAACGACTTGTTTGCCGTCGGCGGACGCGACACGGAAGAGCACACCCTCTTTTCCGATCAACTTCTTGACCCGATCAATTTCTTCCTCGTCCAGTTCGGCGGCGTCCGCGATGCCCGCGAGGTCGAATCGAAGGTGGCTGACGTCCGCTCCGGCAATTTTCTCCCCGGCGTCGCTGTAGGTCAGCGCCTTGAGCATGGCCTGGGCCTTGTCCTGGTCGCCGCCGTCATTGCTCTTCATGGCATCCGTCGCGATTTGCCGGCCGAGTTCGACGGCCTCCTTGGTCATGGCAATCCACTTGCCGCTGTCCGAGGTTTCAATCACGACCGTCATTCCGAACAATCCGTCCGGCCCGGCCGGGAGGCCTTCGATGGTTCCTCGCATGGCGCTGATCGCCGTACCCATGTCCGAGAGCAGCTTCTGGAGCTGCTCGACCTTGGCCTTGTCGAACTTGTCGCTGCCTTGTGCAAAAGCCGTCAGCCCCTCTAAATCTTCCATGGAGTTTTTCATCGCGATGGGATGAATGGTCTGCCCGAAGGCGAAGAGGTAATTGGATGACGCCAGGCCGCGGAGGAGGCTTTCGGCCGACGGCCTGACCTGGCTCCGCTTGGCAAGATCCGATCCGGGCCGCATGGTCGAGGAAAAGCGCAAATCGAGTCCGGCATCTTCCATGCCCAATCCGAACGAGAGGGTGGCCATGCCGTCCAGCATCATGTTGATGCTCTTCTTGTTCATCTCGGCCGACGCGGCCTCGAAACCTCCCTGGCCCGCCGCGCCCATCAGCATGGGCATGAGCATGCCGTCGATCATCGGTCGGGTAACCTCGATGAGCTTCTGGGCATTCAGCCAGACGAAAACGTCCAATCCCGCCAAAGTCTTCAACTCGGCGGCGCTGAGCTTTCCGTCAAATCCCGCGGTACTGGCCTTGATTGCCTTGGCCACGTCGGCCGCCATGGCGACCACCACATGGTTCTTAACGATTGTCGCGCTGGAGGGCATGCCGAAGAACTGAACGGTGAACAGGTCGTCTTCCCCGGGGACGCCGCCGAGGGCCTCAATCATCGCCTTGGGATCCTTGGCCGGAATGATGAGTGCTTGCTTCTGCTGTATTTCGAAGATGGACTGCGGCGGCATGACCACCACGAACGCCGCGCCGGACTCGTCAATGCCTGCAAGCATCGGAGCGTTGGCGCGGAGCGCGCCCACCAGCGAGTTCATCGGAGGGGGCACAAAGGCCTGAAGTCCAAGCGTTGCCACCGCCTTCTGGTAATCCGCGTCGAGATGCCCGACATTGGGAACCGCGATGACGATCGTGGCGTCCGCCGGAACGACGGACAGGCGTTCCTTCAACGTATCCGAGGCCCGCGCGGCAGTGAAACAGAACGCGGCCGCGAGAACGAAACTGACAGGGTAAAAACGCTTCATCGATAAGTCTCCTTAGCAGTGACGCCATGCATAATCGGAACGAGAACCACCGCTCATCCTAGCATGAATCGGCCGATTTTCGAGCGAGGTCCGCTTCGGCCGGGCTCCCGCGCCAGACATTGGCGTACACCGTCATACGATTCGCAAGGATGCCCAAAACCGGCAGAATTCTATCGGCAGGCGGGGGCGGTGCCCGCCTTAGCCCGTTTTTCCGCCATACAGTGGTGTTTCCTGGGAAATTGCTGCAATCACGGCGGGCCAAGGACTTGGCAACGGGTCGAAGCAAACTGGCGAGAATCACAGTTGGTTGAAGTATCCTCGCGTTGGCCACGGAATTCAGCCGACTGCTTTTGACAACATCTTACCGCGTTCTTGAGGCTGATATCAGCGTTTATACGAGAATGCCCACCCACCCACAACGCTGACCACGCGGTCGTCGGCAAGAACGAAACCAGATCAAGGTTGTGGAATCGGTGATGATGCAGGCATGGCGCATTCGATAGAGCGGACAGATCGAGCCACGATTACTCGCAGCCCGGCGATGGTTTCGCGCAAGTGCGAGCGGCCGACGCACCCAGGGGGAGCGCGTCGGCCGCATGATAGCGATACCCCCGCCGGGACCGCCATCATATTCAAATTCTGGTTTCGTATTCTGCGATTGAGAATGGCACGCGCCGGGACATGCCAGTTCCCGCCAAGGCTTCCACATGCCCCGGGCGTGCTACGGGCCAAGCCCGCTTTCACCCGGCATCGCCGGGCGCGTTCCGATAAGTGCAAAGCATGTTGCGTGCCGAGAATTGATGTTAAAGGAATCGCCCAATCACCATGCATACGGCTCCGAAATCCACGATACAACCGGAGCTGCGCCTTAGGCGGTCGAGCCTGCATGGGCAATATCACCCCACCTGGGTACCCAATGGGTGATGCACCATGGCGAGGCCTTCAAAGGATGATTCAGCACCAATTACCTGTCGCTTTCCGGAATTCCCATGCGGCTGCGGTCGGGGTACGGCGGGCGCTTTGGCCGGACGTAGGGCTTGGTTCGGATTTCCTCCAATAAGTGAGCGATGGCCGCGTCGAGTTGCGGGTCGCCGCCGTTCACCATCTTGGATGGATCGTCGATGACTTCGACGTCGGGATCCACACCGTGCCCTTCGACGCCCCAGGTTCCGTCGTTTTCATAGAACGCAAAGGTCGGGGCGGTGGTGCGGCCCGTGTCGATCAACAGGGGATTGCCGGAAATCCCGACCAGCCCGCCCCAGGTGCGCATCCCGAACAGCTTGCCGAGCCCGGACTGGCGGAAATAGTAGGGGAAGGCGTCGCCGCCGGAGCCGGCCAGCCCGTTGATCAGCATGGCCTTGGGGCCGGGGTGGGTATCGGGAGGCCAGCGCCAGTCGTTGTCCGCCCGCGTGGCCCAGTAATTGGTGATCGGTCTATTCAGCAGCTCGATAAAGCGCGTGGGAATCTGCCCGCCGCCGTTCCAACGCTCGTCGATGATGAGCGCGTCGCGGTCGGTTTGTCCGTAGAACTGGCGAAAGAGTTCGTTCTGGCCGTCGACGCCGGTGTTGGGCACATAGACATAGCCGATTCTTCCATTTGATTTTTCGGCGACATATTGGCGGTTGCTTTCGACCCAATTGCGAAATCGCAGGTCGTCCTCACTGCCGCGCAGCGTGACCAGCACGTGCCGGGCGGCGTCATCCATGGTCGGGCTCTCGTTGACGGTGATGCTGACGGTCTTGCCTGAGAGATTCTGGAACGCCGCCCAGGGATCGCGATCGGTCGCGACGGGCACGCCGTTGACCGCCAGCAGGTAGTCGCCGGCCCTCACGTCAACGTTGGGCTGGCTGAGCGGTCCGCGAGCGTCGAAATCCCACGGGGCGCCTTCGTAGATCCGGACAATGCGGTACGCGCCGTTTTCCAGGGAGAAATCTGCGCCGAGCATTCCGACGTTGGCCTTTGGCTCATCCTCGCGGTCGCCTCCGCCCCGGACGTAGGCGTGGCCGACGTTGAGTTCCGAGATCATTTCGCCAATGATGAAATCAAGGTCTTCGCGGGAGGCGCAGTCGGCTAGCATGGCTCCATATTGCCTTCGCAACGCGGGCCAATCGACGCCGTGCATGTTCGGATCGTAGAAGTAATCCCGCTGAACGCGCCAGGCCTCGTGGAACATCTGCCGCCATTCTTCGCGCGGGTCGAAGCGGCCTTTCATGGCCGAAAGGTCCATCGGCTTGTCGAGCTTTTGATCGGGGGCGGCATCGACGATGGCCGCGGTCTCGCCCTTGCGAATCAGGAGTTTCTTGCCGTCGGCGGAGATGTCGAACCAGCCGGCCTCGACGACGGACTTCTCTTTCTTGTCGTCGTCCTTGAAATCGAAGATCTTGATGGACGGATCGCCGGGGATGCCCCGTCCCGTGCCGCGAACGTAGATCAGCTTTCCGTCGTGGTTGAAGGCGAGGCTGCGGAACGCGCCGCGATCGACCGGGATGCGAATCGCCCGGCGCTCAAAGCTCTCCAACTCAATGTCGATCGGCTCGACGGGCTTCTTCTTCTCATCCTTCTTCTCGTCTTTCGCTTCCTCCTCAGCATTTTCCTCGTCGGATTCGCCGTCGTTTTCCTTGGGCGCGTCCTTCTGATCCTGGGGCTTCTCGGCGGGCGATTCCTCCTTAGGTTTCTCTTTGTCGCCGTTTTCGTCCTTTTTCTCTTTCTTTTCCTTCTCTTCCTTTTCTTTTTCGTCGCCCCATTTTTCTTCATCGCTCTTGGGGGGCCAGGGCGAGCCGACCTTGTCGCGCAGAGGTACAACAAAAAGCAGGTCGGTGTTGGCGTAAACGAACGTAGTACCGATGTCTTCGTAGATCGGCGCGGTGAACTCGCGATTGCTCGAGAAGGCCAGATAGTCTCCCTTGCGATCAAACGTGGGCCAGGTGTCGGCGAACATGCCCGCGGTCACCTGATGTTTCTCATCGGATTCGACATTATAAATCCAGATGGCGTCGAGCAATTGCGACTCGGTGCTTTTCGAGTAGGTGAGCCAGCGCGAATCGGGCGCCCAACTAACCCGCAAGGTGCTTCCCCATGGATCCTTGTCTATTTGTTTCAATTCGCTGGTATCCAGATCCAGGAGGTGCAGCGCCCCGGTGTTGTCGGTGAAGGTCAGCTTTTTCGAATTCGGGGACCAGGTGATGTTTCCGCGAAACGCATCTCCGTTGGTCGTAAGCTGCCGGGTTGCGCCGCGGCCGTCGGATTGCGTGACGTAAAGCTCATACTCTCCGGTGGCGTCGGAGAAATAGGCGATCCATTGCCCGTCCGGGCTCCAGGCCGGATTGCGCTCAGCGACGCCGCTGGTGCGTGTCAAGTTGCGCGGCACGCCGTCTTTCGCGGGAACGGTCCAGATTTCGCCGCGAGCCTCCACGGTCGCCCGCTTTCCGGTGGAGGAGACTCCGGCATTGCTAATGAATTTGCGGGCCTCGTAGTCGCGCGGCCGAATCGTGGGCCGATCGCCGGGAATCGTGACCTCCACGCTGCGAACGGACCCGTCGGAGAGCGCGAGAAGTTTCAGTTCGCGTCCGTACTGAAACACGATCTCGCCCCGCCCGTCGGGGCCAGGGCCGACGGCGGGCCATTTGACGTCAAACTCAGAGAATTTGGTGACCTGCGAACGGCGACCGGTCGCGTGGTCGTAGGACCAGATGTTCAGCCGGTGCGACGGGCCGTCGTCCGAGAGGTAGTACAACATGTTGCCGTGCCACATCGGCTGGGTGTCGGTGCCTTCCCAGTCGGTGATCCTCTTTGCGGAATGGTCGTTCAGGTTGAACAGCCAGATGTCGGTGGCCATGCCGCCGCGATATCGTTTCCAGGTACGACTGTCTCGGGAATGCGGCGTGTAGGCCAGCCACTTTCCATCGGGGCTGATGGCCCCGTTGGCCCCATAGGGGACGGGCAGCTTTTCGGGCAGCCCCCCGGAGGGGTCCACAACAAGTAATTGAGATTGGCGCGGCAGGCCGGCCAGGGCATTGGAAAAGAACAGGAGCCTGCCGTCGGGTGTCCAGTCGCAAAGCGTCTCCGATGCCGGATGGTAGGTGACGCGGGTCGGCACGCCGCCGGTCTTGGTTATCGTGTATAGGTCGGTGCCGCCCTCGTAATTGCCAACGAAAGCAATCTGTGAGCCGTCGGGGCTGAATCGCGGGAAAAGCTCCTGACCTGGCGGGCTGGCCAGCGGCATGGCCACGCCGCCCTCGCGCGGGACGGTCCAAAGATCGTTGGCGAATCCAAAGACGATGTGCGTCCGACTGACATCTGGATAGCGCAACATGCCCGCGTGCGGTCGATGGGCCGTCGCGTCACCGGGTCCGGCGGGGTCCCGCGCCTGTACGGCGCAGGCCGCGAATACGCCTAGCGAGACGACAAAGAAACTGACGACCAGGTTCGTGAAAGGACTTACAGAACAGAACGATCGAATCTGCGTCACGGCGGATTCTCCAGAATGAACGGGACTTTTTGCCGCCCATGCGCTCCCCTCCGGAGCGAGTTCAGCGGCCGATCCCTCCTACAACTGTAGAAGTCATGGTGTAGGCGAACCGCACGGCAGTGTCAACGCGGCGGCCGATCGACTTACAATTGGTTACAGGGCGCCATCCGACGCCAATGCAGAATGGCAAATGGCGGTGGCCGTCTCGTCCGAGATTTCACCCCCGAGCGGGCGATGCCCGGTCAAACCCGGTGTTGCCCGGGCCGGTGCCTCACGGGGGTCCGGGCACTTCTGCAACGGGCTGCCAGAGGGCTGTGTTCAGTCGTAGCCGAGTTCGAACAGGTCGTCTTCGTCAAGGCCGAAATGGTGCCCAACTTCGTGCAGCACGGTGGTGCGGACCTGTTCAACGACTTCGGCCCGGGTGCGGCACATCCGCTCGATGTTGCGCTGGTAGATGGTCACCCGCTGCGGATGCATCATGTCCATTTCGACACTTCGTTCGGTAAGCGGCACGCCGTGATAGAGTCCCAGCAGATCGCGCGGGTCGTCCACCTCGGCCTCGCGGCAATCCTCGCGAGAGGGCATCGGCTCCACGTCCACGATCACGTCCTCCATGTAGGGACGCAGCGACTCCGGGAGCGATTCAATCGCCTCTTCGACCAAATTGACGAACTCGTCTGTGGTTAGCTTCATGAACGGATCCCGTCCATCCCGGATCCAATCACACCAAATGTCGCCGGCCTAATCTCACCCATGTTTGTATCGCAGCCGTCAATCTGTAGAATCGCCCTTGGTCCGAACGTGCAGCGGAGTCTATCTCGAACATTGACTCGGGAGGTCGTCATGCAGATGCGCCTGGTTGTTTCATACGCCGTTTTCATTGGCCTGCTCGCTCCGATGGCGGGGTGCCGGGCACCCAGTCTGCTCATAACGCCCGTTTCCGGAAAGCGCGAGTTGGTCGAAACCCGGCTCGCAACCGATGGTCACTTTGCCTTTGACAAGGTGGCCATGATCGACGTGAGCGGCACCATCCGCAACGACTCTCCGTTTCAGCTTTTCGGCCAATCGGAAAACCCGGTCAGCTTCCTTCTCGAGCAGCTCGACGCGGCCGCAAACGATCCAAGGGTCAAGACGGTTATTCTCCGCATCAATTCCCCGGGCGGAACCGTGGTGGCCAGCGAGTTGATGTACGACGAAATCATCGGCTTTCGAGAGCGCACCGGCAAACCAGTGATTGCCATGATGATGGACATAGCCGCGAGCGGCGGCTACTACATCGCCTGTGCCTGCGACGCAATCGTTGCCCAGCCGTCGACCATTACCGGAAGCATCGGGGTCCTCATGTTGACGGTGGATTTAAGCGGCACGATGCACAAAATCGGCGTGCGCACCGACGCCGTCGTCTCCGGGCTGTACAAGGACGCCGGTTCGCCGTTTCGTACGATGACGCCCGAAGAGCGCGAGTACTTCCAGGCGATGGTAAACGATATGTACGGCCGGTTCGCCGCCGTGGTTGCAAAGGGCCGACCCGAACTGAGTGCCGAGCGAGTTGCCGAACTGGCCAACGGGAGGGTGTTCACCGGGCAGCAGGCCGTTGAGGTTGGGCTGGTTGATCAGCTTGCCGGGCCGCGCGAGACCGTTCGCCTGGCCAAATCAATGGCGGGACTCACCAGAGTTCAGTTGGTAACCTACTCGCGCGCCCAGAATTATCGACCGAACTATTATGCGAGCGCGCCGGCCGTTCCAGCCGGCGATGTGAACTTCATCAAGTTGAACTTGCCCGAGACGTTCGTGCCTCCGTCGCCGGAGTTTCTTTATCTGTGGATGCCGGGGCGCTGAGACAAGCGTCGATGCGATTAGTGATTCGCGTCAAGTCGAATAATCACGCTCGCGGAATTTCCGGGTGCCGGCACGGAAGCTGATGCCCGGCAGAATCCGGTCTTGATGCGGTTCTCTTCGCGGCCGGGAGTCAACTCATGGCCAAAACCCAGGGCTTTAGAAAACGCGAGCGCCTTAGCCGGCGGGGAGACTTTGCCAAGTGCTACGCCTCGGCACAGCGGGCCGGCGGCAATGTCCTAGCCGTCTGCGTGATTCGAAATGGATTGCCCTGGTCGCGATTGGGGATCAGCGTCAGCCGCCGGGTCGGCTCGGCGGTGAAGCGAAGTTACATTCGCCGACGAATCCGTGAGGCGTTTCGGACGCAGAAGGCCCTTTTTCCAAGCGGCGTGGACATCGTGTGCGTGGCCAAGTCGCAGGCCGGGGACAAATCGGTGGATCTCCGCCCGATACTTGTTGAACTGGTACGAAGGGCGCTTTCCAAAGCTAGCGGCCGGGGCAGATCGTCACCGCCTCGCTCAGGGGTTGCGAGACCGTCCGGCCCGGGCCATTCGGATCAACCACCGCAACCAGGTGAAAATCCCCGGGCGTAAGGGCGTTACCGGCTTCGACCGCGGTATTCAACTGCGTTTCGTTTGTCAGCGACGACGGCGATGAAGTGATTCGCAGGACTCGAATTTCGTTTGGGCTTCCGAGCGTGGTCAAGAGAAGTTGTTGCGACGGTGCACCGCCGCCGGCCGTGACCTGCCCGTTTGACGTCAACCAGAATTCCACAACGAGGGTCTGATCATCGTCGCCCCCGCCGTTTCCGCCACCGAATCCGCCGCCGTACCATTCGATTTCTGTATTGGTGCCGTCGGAATCGAGCGGGTCGGCCGGTTCGGGACAGGGCACCTGCGGAATTCGAACGCGCTCAACGGCAACTTCCTGCCGAATCCAGATCGGCCGATCGGGCCGGCTGATCCGAGTCTCGCCGTTGATGATCGATTCGATTTCGAGATCGAAAACTCGCGGCCAAGTGTCGTTCGGCACAACGCTTGGAGGAATAAATATCGTTAACGAATCTCCGACGGAACCGCGTGGATCAAGCTCGACTCGGAGGTCGCCTCCGTAATCCAGATTGCTCAGGAAAAACCTGCGAATGGGGTTGGTCTGTACCGGCACGGCCAGGGCCAAACGGATCACGCCGGGCGATGCGGCGGAAAACCGAAGCTCGCCCGTCGGCTCGAGCACCCGAACGTCCAGACTCGGCGCATCGTCTTCCTCATCGTCACCCGAACCGTCCGGCCCATTGCCGCCGCCGTTGGGCCCGCCTCCGCCTCCGCCTCCGCCTCCGCCGCCGTCGCCGACTTCAACCGCGCTTCGACCGATGTAGAGGATTCCCGGGGCCCACGCCTCCACCGAAACGGCCCCATCGGAAATGACCCCGACCAGTCGATAAACGCCTCGCTCCACCCCCGCAGGCACCGAAACAAGCATAGTGCCGACCGAGCCCGATGCATCCTCGCTGATTCCCGAGACCAGCAGAATTTCGTTGCCGTTGAACGGCACATGACCGATGTCAGGGTCGAGCAGGAGCGAAATCCGTGCGTCATCATCAGGGTCCGACGCCGTCCATTCGGCGACGAACGACCCGGTGAGTTCGATTTCAAGCGCCTCTGCGGGCTTGAGCATCTGTAGCTGAGGCGGATTATTCTGAGTCGTGGGCTTTAGGTGAACAACGCGCTCCCGCCGATCGGTCCCCGTTCCGTGTGAATTCCGGACCGTACCGACCAGGTCATACACACCGGGCAGCACACCGGTCAGTTGAATCTCCGCACCGATCCCGGCCACCGCTTCGCGCGTGACTTGATACTCCGGGCCGATTTGAAACACCTCACGCGGACCGAATTCGGACGACGTTTCCAGCGAAAAGCTGACCACACCGCCGCCGGGCTCGCGTGCTTTCCACTCGATTAGCAGTTTTCCATCGGCTTCGATTTCCACGGGCTCAATTGGGGAAACAATCGAAAGCCCGGGAGGTATTCGACGCGGGTCGCGC
>JBGTDB010000443.1:0-3139 GCA_041748515.1 Phycisphaerae bacterium | reverse complement strand
CGCGTCTGCGCGGCCGAGAGCCGGCGTGATTCCCACGGCGGACGGATCAGAAGCACCGGTTTTCCGTGAGCCCTGGCCGCGAGCTGAATGCGCCTCGTGCCGGCCATGTCGAACCCGCTGCCGTCGGCCACAACGACGCCAACTGCCTGACAGCGCAGAGCCAGATCAATGGCCCATAGCCGATCACCGGGCTGTTCAGCCAAAACAAAGATGGAACGTTCGAGCAAGCGCGGGCGATGCCCGTTTATCACCGGCTCCGCCGGTCGATCGCCGTCCGGGCCTATCAGCACGCCGCCGTAGGGAAAGCATCGCCGCCCGATCCAGACCGCGCGCCTTGCCAGACCGACACAACCCACGGCCCGTCTGACCAAGTGGACCAGCGGCGCCAGCGCCGGCGTCCACGCGCGGATGCTTTGCGTCTGCGTATCTTCGTGCCTTCGCCATTTGTTTTCTCCGCTCCCTTGCGGTCGCGGCTCTGATTCTGCGTCGCTTCGTCGCTCCGTGGCTTCGTCGCTTTTCTCCATTCCAAACCACTCGTGCAACGCGCCCATCGTCAGGCCGCCGCCCAACGCCGCGTCCACCTCCGGCCACCCTGTCGCAAAAATGAAACGATCCTCGTCCGTCCCCGGCGCATGCGATTTGACCGCGGCCCGGCCGTACCGCTGCCGGATGGCACAAATCTGTTCCGCAAGGGACATCGCACGACTCCCGATCATCGCACCGAATGTTAGGTATATGTTAGCATCTAAGGCGCGAAATGCAAGTCCCCTGCCGCCGGGCTCGCAGGCTCCGATAAAGTCAGGCTTGCCCCTCGCAGGGCCGCCTAAGAATCCACTTCGATACAGGAAGGATCGTCGTTCCCGGGATTGTTGATTCGCGTGCTCACAGCATGCGCCGTTAAGTTTTCTGCGGCACAAGGGCGAAGGAGAGGGGTGATCCGCTCAACATCCTGGACCTTCGAATCGAGCCACAAGCCATAATCTTCTCGACCAATGATCACCGGCATTCGATCATGCAATTCTCGCATTAGTTCGTTCGGTTCAGTAGTCAGAATTGTGAAGGAGTCAAACCCCTCGCCGTCCGGGGAGCGCCAACGTTCCCAAAGACCGGCAAAAGCAAAGACTCGGCCATCTCTCCGGTGAATGCAATAAGGTTGCTTGACTGGCTTCTTGGCGCTTCGGTCGAGCACTTTCCACTCGAAAAATCCAGTCGCCGGCACGAGGCAGCGATGCCGCCTCAACGCCGTCCGAAAAGACGGTTTGTCCGCGGCAGTTTCCGCACGGGCGTTGATCATGCGATTGCCGATGGTCGGATCCCTGGCCCAATGCGGAACCAGCCCCCATTTGCACATTGCAAACTCGCGCACGCAGCTTTCGGCCGCCTCGCGTACCACTGGGGCCAATTGTGTCGGGGCAATGTTGTAACGCGACCCAAAGTCATCGATTCCGCAGGCCTCGAATTCCTCGGCAAGCTGCTGCTGCGACGTCGCCAACGTGTATCGACCACACATGTCTCGAAGCCTTTCGTCCTGGTTCCTGACAACTTCAAACAACCCACGGAGTATGATTGCGATTATTGTAGGTTCGCCGCCAATTCCTGCCAGAAAATCGCGGCAAGCGAAAGCCCTCGCACCGTTGAACATTGAATCGAATCCGGCTACAACCAAGCCCTTTCAGGCGGAGAATCATTACTTACTCGTGTTAAGTGTTTTCTCGGAGTTCATCCATGAATTCAGTCAAGCCAGCCATTG
The DNA here is from genome assembly GCA_041748515.1 of Phycisphaerae bacterium. Classification (GTDB taxonomy): domain Bacteria; phylum Planctomycetota; class Phycisphaerae; order UBA1845; family UBA1845; genus JBGTDB01. The sequence continues at coordinate 1,389 of JBGTDB010000443.1, read as the reverse complement.
TGTGCCTGGTTACGGTTGTTTCATCCGTTTTCGCCGATCCGATCCCGGAGAGCGTTCGCGACCACGTCAACGCCCGCGTGAAGAACGGCTATTGCGTCGGGCTGGTCGTCGGCGTCGTCGATGAAAATGGAACGACCTATTTCAGCCGCGGAACGATGGACAAGAGCGGCAACCGGCCCGTGAGCGAAGATACGATTTTCGAAATCGGTTCGATCACCAAGGCGTTTACGGCCATTGCCCTGACCGACATGGCCGAGCGCGGCCTGGTTTCACTTGACGATCCGGTTCAGAAATTTCTCCCCGATCCGTCGTGCGTCCTCGCCCGCGGAGACAAACAGATCACATTGCGTCACCTGGCCAATCATACGTCGGGACTGCCAAGACTGCCGGAAAATCTTGATCCAGCGGACGACGAAGATCCCTACGCCGACTATACAGAAAAGAAAATGCTGGAATTTTTATCAGAGCATAAAATCGAGCACGACATTGGAACCCGGTATGAGTATTCCAACCTGGGCGCCGGATTGCTCGGATACGCGCTTGCCCAGCGGGCGGGAACAACCTATGAGAAGCTACTAGTGGATCGAATCTGCGATCCGCTCGGCATGAAGGACACGCGAATCAACCTGTCCGCGGATCAGGTTGCGCGGCTGGCGAAAGGGCATATTCAGAACAAGCCGGCGAAGAATTGGACGCTGGATTCTCTGGCTGGCGCGGGCGCCCTCCGTTCCACGGCCAGGGACATGCTGCGATTCCTCAGCGCCAACATGGGCCTTGCGGAGAGCTCAGTCTCCAGGGCTCTTAAGGCCTCGCACGAGGGCCGAACCGAAACCGGAGAACCGGACCTCTACGTCGCCCTCGGCTGGCACGTCTGGACCAAGTTCGGAACCACGATCATCTGGCACAACGGCGGGACGGGCGGACACCGCAGCTTCTGCGGGTTCAGTCCTGAAAAGAAGCGAGGCGTGGTGGTCCTGACCAACACGGTCGAAAACATCGACGACATCGGGATGCACCTGCTGGAGCCGAAGTATACACTCAGGGAGCTTCGCGGCGTGGTGAGCGTAAAGGGCGAGCTTCTCGATGAGTACGTCGGCTACTATGAGCTGGCCCCCGGCGTGGTCTTCGACATCACCCGTGACGGCGGGCAGCTCTTCGCCCAGCTCACAGGACAGGACAAGGCGGCGGTTTTTCCCGAATCGGAGTCAAAGTTCTTTTACAAGGTCGTCAACGCACAGCTTACGTTCGTTCGCGGCGAGGACGGCAAGGTCGATCACCTGATTCTTCATCAGAATGGGGACCACAAGGCCCGGAAACTCTCGGACTACAAGCCGCCGGTTCGCGTCGAGATCGCGGTCGAACCGAAATTTCTGGCGGATTATGTCGGCA
>JBGTDB010000442.1:0-6560 GCA_041748515.1 Phycisphaerae bacterium | reverse complement strand
GCTTTTACGGCATCGCTCCACCGCTGATTGCCTGCGTCTCGGCTACGTTGCGGTTGGACTTGCCGCGCTCGGCGATCGATCGTTCTCCGGCATGCCTGCGCCGCGAACTTCGCGACCTCCAATGGAATCCGCACCGTCATTTCGCGCATGGCGACAAAGCCACCGATCTTCTTCGAGAGCGGCAAGAGGCGATTAAGACATCGTTGACCCTCCGGGACAAGGATCGGCGGAACCGGGTCGCGCGGCGCGAAGCCTTCCGCCGGATTCGAGACTTGAACCAGAAGATTCTTGAAACGTCCAACGAGGCACGCGAACGCAAGAACGAACTGCGGCGGCTGGCCGAACGCGCCGAACGCGAAAACCGAATCGCAGCCGGTCGCGAGTATTTTTTCGCACTCCATTCGCCACAGGCCATGGAGCGGCTCCTGAGCGCACTTCCCCAAGAACGGGAATTTCGGGTATAGTTGGAAGTTGTCAGAATGGGCCAGGCGTCGGCGTTGAAGCGGTTGGCCGGCGGGCGCTGCCCGCCCCGTATTACTTTGCAGGAGCATTCCATGACCGACCAAGCGAAGGACGCCAAGATTCACATAGACTCCGATTGGAAATCCGAGGCTGCCCGGGAGAAGGAACGGCTGGCCGAGCAGGAAAACGCGGCAAAGTCGGCGCCGCCTTCCGATGGAGAGGCTTCATTCCTCGAACTGGTAAACCTATTGGTCATGCAGGCGGCGATTTCGTTAGGTGGCTATCAAGGGCCGGGGGGGGAACGCTTTGCGCCGAACCCGCTGGCGGCCAAGCATCACATCGACCTGCTTGAAATTCTTGAGAAAAAGACTGCCGGCAATCTGACCGAGGAAGAGAAGCGCACGCTCGACGCCGTCCTCTACGAATTGCGGATGCAATATGTGCAGACCGTTTCCGGAGCGCGCCGACCGGGGCCGGGTGCGCCGCCGACAATGCCGGCTTAAATCGGGCGATGCCCGCGGCGAAGCCGTTGCGATATGAGTTGTGCTCGCCGAAGTCCAGGGAGGGGTTGTTCCGCCTGGTGTCCGCCGTGGCCCGCGCATTTCGCCGAAGCCCGAGGATGGACGTTGGCGGGGCAAATGTTTTATGCTTGTCCTACCCATACGAACCGAGTGTGCCATTCGCCGATTGCCCACGGTCAACTATGCGTTGATCGTGGCCAATGTTCTTTTCTTCATGTTCTTTGACGACCGTTTCGGCGTTCCAGCGCTCGCCGCCTTCAAAGAGAATCATTTGTTTTTCCGTTCTCACGAGCCGGCCCTGTTACAGTTTTTTACCTATCAGTTCATGCACGCCGACGCGATGCACCTGCTGGGGAACATGCTGTTTCTCTGGGTGTTCGGCAACGGCGTCAACGGAAAGATGGGCGACGGTCCTTACCTGCTTTTCTACCTGGCCGGGGGCGTCTTCGCCGCGTGGGGATATGCCGTCGCCAATCCCGGTGTTTCGTATCTTCTCGGCGCCTCGGGGGCGGTGGCCGCGATTACCACGGCCTACCTGGTCCTGTTTCCGCGCAGCCACGTCACCGTGCTGCTATGGTTCTTTTTCATTTACTTTATCGAGGTGCCGGCCATGCTTCTGATCGGCCTGAAGATAATCGTCTGGGACAACATGATTGCTCCCAATCTCGGGCAGGGGAGCAACATTGCTTACGGGGCCCACCTGGCCGGGTACTTGTTCGGCTTCGCCGGGGGATTGTTCATGCTGCTCGTCCGCGGCGTGGCCCGCGATCAGTTCGACCTGCTTGCGGTCTGGAGGCGATGGCATCAGCGTCGAGGTTGGGAGGCGGCCACGGCAGACCCCCGCAAGGCCCAATACGGAAGCGTGGGCAGACCGGAAATTCTTGATCCGCGCAAACGGGCCGAGGAAGACGAGCGGTTTGAGCGCATTGCCGCCTTGCGAAGCAAAGTGAGCGATGCCATTGAAGCGAGCGACGTTTCTGCAGCGGTCAAGCTTTATGAGGAGCTACAGGGCGTCCATTCCAGCCAGTGCATGCCCGAGCGGCAACAACTCGATATCGCCCGACACTATTACGCGATCGGGCAATTCCGCGAGGCGGCCGCCGCGTTCGAGCGCTGCGTCGAGTGTTACCCCGGTTCTTCGGAAGCGCCGAACCTTCGGCTGCTACTGGGGATTATCTATGCTCGCGACTTGCAGGAACTGGAAAACGCCGATCGCCACCTCACCAAGTCCATGGTCGAGCTACGCGATCAGGACCGCAAGAGCCAGTGCATGGAATGGCTAACCAGCGTGCGATTGTCGCTCGGTCGCCCGGCCCCTGAAATATGACGCCGACTATTTGAATCAGAACATGAAAGGGAAAGCCCACGGAAGGGAAGTCAACATGCCCGAACTTGCGTATGTCAATGGTCGATGGAGTTCTATTCAGGAGGCCACGGTCTCTATAGAAGACCGCGGCTTTCAATTCGCCGACGGCGTCTACGAAGTCATTGTTGCCTACGAGGGAAAGCCCTTTTTACTCGACCGACACGTTGAGCGCTTCCGCCGAAGCGCGGAAGGCATATCTCTCGATTACGACTTCGCATCGCAGCCGATCGAGCCGATCCTGCTGGAGGGGATTCGCCGCTCGGGCCTTTCCGACGTTATGGTCTACGCCCAGATTACGCGCGGGGCGGGCCCCCGATGCCATCTCCCCCAGCCGGGCCTGACCCCCACGATGGTGATGACCTTCAAGCCGCTGCCCCATGTGCCCGAGGCCCTTCGAAAAAGCGGGGCAAAAATCATGACCACCCGCGACATTCGCTGGGCGCATTGCTCTCTCAAGACCATCGCCCTGCTGCCTAATGTGCTGGCCAGGAGCGAGGCCGCTCGACAAGGCTATGACGACGCCCTCTTTGTCTCGCCGGACGGCGAGGTTCGCGAGTGCACTTCGTCTAACGTGTTCATGGTCAAAGGCGAACATCTGCACTTTCCCCCGCGAACGGACGCGGTCCTGCACGGGATTACCCAGAGCTTCATCATGGAATGCGCCGTCGCGGTCGGCATGACCGTTCGAGAGGAACGGGTGATGCTCGACGCGCTGCTGCACGCCGACGAAGTGTTTCTGTCGAGTACGATTCAGGAAGTGCTGGGCATTACGTCCATTGACGGCAATCCCGTCGGCACCGGCGAGGTCGGGCCGTTCACCCGAAAACTCTACGACGAATTCGTCGCCCGAAGCCGATCATAACGGTCCGTCGCGCATTATTCGATGAGTTTACCCAAGGCCTGGTGTTCAAGCCGGGAGGGATACGACACCGCCCGCCATGAATGGCGGGGCTCGGGAAGGGGTAAGGATGGCTCGTTGTCCTACCCGTTACGGAGCGCGTGACCAATGTTCGACCGGCTCGTCGATCAGGCGGACGGCTCTGAAAATGATCGGTCGGCTCGGCCGTCCTGACTCATCGGCGGGCACTTGCATGATTCGATCCAGAGTCTGAAATGACTCATCGCCCACGAGCCCCCCGAAAACCGTGTAGCGACCGTCCCATTCCTTCATTCGCGTATTGCAGATGAAAAACTGGCAACTGCCCGAGTCGGCGTCGTCGCCAAGCAGGGCCATCGAGACGCTGCCCTTTTCGTGGCGCAGGCTGTTGAATTCCGCAGGAATTCGCTTTCCGTCCAATCGGATTCCGGTTCCGTCACTTCGCGGACAGCCACCCTGAACCAGGTATCCGGGCTCAATTCGGTGAAATGAAAGCCCGGTGTAAGAGCCGTTCTTGGCCAGCTCCAGAAAGTTCTCGACGTGCAGGGGCGCCTCGTCATAAGCCAGCCGGATTACAAACTTTCCCTCGTCTGTGCTGAATTCAACCTGCTTCCGGGGAGCGATGGTGATTTGAACATTCTCGCTTCGGACGCTTCCACCATAGGGCGCCCAGCTCACCCTGAACGTTCCGGCGCCTCGGAGCGAGGGAAAATGATCGCGCAGATCGACCGTTGTCCCGACCGTCCCGCGGGGGGCCAGCAGCAGCAACGGGGCTCGCGAAGGCTTTCGGTATCCCACCGGCTCGTCCCACCGCTGACCGGATTCGGTCACGATAGACACGGCCGCGGACGCCGACGCCGTGCCGCTGAAAACATGCGACAGCGGAAGCCCCGTCTCCGGGCTGGGCAGATCCGGTTCGGAGTTTGGTACGGTCAGAGTGACGGGCTCGTCGGTCATATTCTCAATCGAAAAGCGAGCCCACACCGGATGGTTCAAGGGAACTTGGCGAGAGAACACATTCAGACGTGCTTGAATCCCGGGATTATGTTTCTGGGGGTCGGCCGGGCAATACGCAGCTCCAAAGCCGACTCCAAGTATGATGCAGGCGACTCTCAAATGCATGGATAATCCGACCCCTGTCCCTGAAAAACGGGTACCAAGCTGCCTCATAAAACGCATTGTGCGAGACGAGCCCGCTTTGTCCAGTTTCGGTTCAAAGAGGGGCATCGCGTTAGCTCGACCTGCCCCATGCTTGGCCAAGAACTACGATGCTGGACCATTCTTCCGAACCGCGACCATTGAGGAGCAATCTAAGAACCTGAGCCCCGATTGGCGACCAACCGCCTTTCCGATCCACCGGGAGCGGTTGATCACCGCCTTGTACCACCTCGGGGCAATTCCGGTTGCGTTTCTCGCGCCCAACCGGCCGGCGGGAATCCTTCCCGAGATTGGGTGTACTTCGCCGGATTGCGTTCGCGGGTACACTGGAACCATGAACGAGTCGCGCAAAAAGCGCCTGACCGACTTCGCAAGCTGTGCCGGATGAGCGGGTAAGCTCCCCATGGGAGCCACCGCGCAGGTGCTGCGCAGTCTACCACGTTCGGTCGACCCAAACCTTCTGGTTGGGACCGACCATTTCGACGACGCGGGGGTTTACAAACTCGACGCGTCCACGGCCATCGTATCGACCGTGGACTTCTTTCCACCGCTGGTGGACGATCCGTACACCTTCGGGAGGATCGCAGCTGCGAACGCGCTTTCCGACATTTACGCGATGGGCGGTCGCCCGATTTGCGCCCTGAACATCGTGGGTTTTCCAGACAGGGAGCTGCCCCTCGAAATCCTCGGCGAGATCCTGCGGGGCGGCGCCGAGCGGGTTCAGGCCGCAGGAGCGGTTGTGGCCGGGGGTCATAGCGTACGTGACGCCGAAGTGAAATTCGGATTGGCCGTCACAGGCATTGTCCATCCCGACCGCATTCTTACGAACGCCGGGGCCAAACCCGGCGACGTTTTGATGCTTACCAAGCCGCTGGGCAGCGGCATTCTCACGTCGGCCGCGAAGGCTGGAAAAATTGCCGAATCGGACTTGGCCGAAGCCATCGCCGTTATGATCGACCTGAATGCCGGCGCATCCGAGGCCGCTCTGGCCGTTGGCGTCAACGCCTGCACCGATATCACGGGCTTCGGCCTGATCGGCCACGCTTACGAAATGGCCCAGGCCGGCGGCGTTTCAATCGAGATCGACGCGCTTCGTGTTCCGCTCATGCAAAACGCACTTGAACTGGCAGCACAGGGAGTCCTGACACGGGCAAGCAAATCAAACCTTGAATGCGTCGGATCGAATCTCGAAATATTAGCAAGTTGCGCACCAGTCGATGCGGATGTGACAAACGCCGGAGACGCGTTTCGGCAAGTCCTGATCGGTGTTCTTGCCGATGCACAAACTTCGGGGGGATTGTTGCTTAGCGTGTCCGAGGATCGTGCTGATCGCCTGCTGGAGTTGTTGCGGTCGCACAATACGTTCGCGCATGTAATTGTAGGTCGTGTACGGACTCGATCCGACGCGGCCGTCATGATAGTGTAGGACACGTCCAAGTTGCGCGAATGTTTGGTGAATTCGCTCGCTCCCGCGGAATCCGTGCATAAAATGGAGACCGTTAGATGCAAGAGATGCAAGGGATAGTTCCTTCAAACTCCAGGAGATAACAACGATGACCAGAAAGGATGAAGCTGTTGGCCGGGTGATTCGACTATTGGAACAGTGCGACGTATCGACGGCCGTTCACATCGCTGACGAATTAGAGGATTCGTTGGAACTCGGTTCCTACGGCGTCCTCATACCTCGAAACTCCGAAGTTGAGCCGGTATCCGTGCGGCAATCTCGCGAGGCGTACGAGCGAATCGGCCTGGGTCTGTGATTGCGACTTGCCCTTCGCATCATGATGATTAGCAACAATTGATGGAAGCGCGCGACCGGCCCGTGAATTCAGCGTTCCGCGCGCCGGTGCTAATGGCTGCGTGGAAGTCGTCTCTAGATACTATCAGTCCGTGGGGGAAGTCGTCGGACACCTCGTGGCGCCGCCGTATCGGCAGTGAGAACACGGGCGAGACGCCCGTGCCACACTTTTGACCGCAGGCTGCTACCGTCGCCGATTCGAACGCATGTCTCATTGTCGCCGCCACGGCCGTGGCCGGGATTGCGACCGCCGAGTTGATTTGTTGCGATCCGATTCGACGCTATTGGATTCGTTCAACCCAAGCCCCCGACCCATTTGGCAATCGGTCGGGAAGGGGTAGTCAAATTCCTTGAGGGCGTCGACGGCCTGCGATAGGT